>NZ_JAAGNB010001685.1:0-1845 GCF_010550475.1 Amycolatopsis sp. SID8362 | reverse complement strand
GGGGGCGGCGGTGCTTGCGGGGTGGCTTGCGCTGGGGCCGGTCCCGGCGGCGGCGTTTGCGGGGTGACCTGCGTCGGCGGCGGTCCCTGCGGGGCGGCTTGCGCCGGCGCCGAACCCGGCAGCGGCCTTTGGGGGGTCGTGTGTGCCGGCGCCGATCCCGGCAGCGGGCCTTGCGGGGCTACCTGCGCCGGAGCCGAACCGGGCAGCGGTCCCTGCGGGGTTACCTCCGCCGGACCCGATCCCGGCACCGGACCCTGCGGAATGGCCGGGGCGGGGTCGGCTAGGCCTTGGGGGACGGCTTGCGCCGGAGCGGATCCCTGCGGGGTGGCCTGCGCCGGAGTCGATCCCGGCAGCGAACTTTGGGGGGCGGCTTGCACCGGCGCCGATCCCGGCACCGGACCCTGCGGGGTGGCCGGGGCGGGGTCGGCTGGGCCTTGTGCGGCCGCAGGGCTGAACCCTTCGCCCGGCGACGAAACCCGGGCGGGCACCGGCCCTTGGGAAGTGGCGTGCGTGGTTCCCGGTGGGGCGACCGGGCTCGAGCCAGCCGGTCCTGACGCGGCCTCAGGACTGAACCCCTCGCCCTGCGACGAAACCGGGGCGGGGTCGGCGGATCGTCCCTGTCGGTGCACGGAGCCGGGCGCCTGCGGCGGAGCCGGACTGGGCTGCTCCTGCGTAGCGGCCGGGCTTTCGGTGTGCGCGGCAGCACCAGGAACCTGGTCTGGCGCGGACGCTGTAGCCGCATGCGCGCCGGAGGGCAGCTGCGAGCCGATCCCTTCAGACGGCCGTACAGGCTCACTGGCGGCTGAAGTCGGTTCGGCGTTCGCTGGCTCCGACTGCTCGACTTCAGGCGACCGCTCGGAAGCAAGCTCCGACGGCTCGGGTTGCGCCGCCACCTGCGACGAGGGTTCCGGCGCGACCGGAAGCTCCGGCTGCTCCGTCCGCGGCTGCGCGACGCCGGCGGGCATGGTCGGCGGCCCGGCCTGGAAGTCCGGCGGGACCGGGTGGACCGGCTTCTCCTCCGCAGCCCCGGAAGAAGGCGCCGACTGGGGCTCGGCTGCGCCCGCGGACGGCGCGGCAGTCTCGGACGCCTCCGTGCGAACCGGCGGCACGGCGACCTCAGGACGAACGGCAGCGTCCGGCCCCTCCGCCCGAGCCGGGGGCGCCGCGGCCTCGGGACCAGCGGCCGGCTCCTCCGTCCGAACCGGCGGCGCGGCGGCCTCAGGACGAACGGCAGCATCCTCCCGAACCGGGGGCGCGGCGGCCGGCTCCACCGGCGCAGCTACTTCAGGACGCGCGACGGCCTCCGACGGAGCCGACTGCGCGGCAACCTCAGGGCGAACGGCCGCCTCCGTCCGAGCCGACGGCCCGGCACCCTCAGAACGAACGGCGGTCGGCTCCGGCTCCATCCGAACCGGCCCAGCCTCCGCATCCGTCCGAGTCGGCTGCGCCTCCACGGCAGGTGGCGCCTCCGCAGCAGCCGCCCGAGATGTCGCATGCGAAGCGGCAGGCCGCACCTCAGCGCCAGATGCCGGGGCAGGCGGCGCCTCCGCAGCAACTGCCGGAGGTGCCGCATGCGAAGCGGCAGGCCGCACCTCCGCGCCAGGTGCCGGCGCAGGCGGCACCGCAGCTGCCGAAGGCGCCGCATGCCGAGCCGAAGCCTGCTCCCCCGAGCCCGAACCCAAGCCCGAGGCCGAGCCCGCCCCCGAGACCGAGGCCCCCTCCTCCGGACGTCCCCAAGGCACCTGCTGCTCCGGCGTCCCCGGCACCGAAGGCGCCGGAGGCGGATGGGGCACCGTCCGCCAAACCGGCGCCGGCCCGATGTTCATCGGGGCCGGCGCCCCGGGC
>NZ_JAAGNB010001628.1:0-2515 GCF_010550475.1 Amycolatopsis sp. SID8362 | reverse complement strand
CGCGCTCTCGGGTGCCGCGAAGTCGCCGTCCGGTGGCGGGTCCGGCGGCAGGAAGGACCGGACCATTTCGGTCGACTCGCCGTCGCCGTTGATGGTCGCGAAGGAGTCGGCGACGGCGCGGGCGGTCTGGCGCTGGGCGTCGCGCACCGCGCCCATGATCGCCTTGGTCAGCCGCGCCGGGCCGAGCTCGCACGCGCGGTGCCCGAGCTCGAGGTTCGTCAGCGCGCCGTTCGGGGCGAGGGTCACGGTGACCGCGCCGTCGCGGGTGCGGACCGTGGCCCCGGCCGCGGAAATCGCTTCGTTCAGCGCCGCGGCCTTCGACTGCATTTCCCGGACCTGCCGTTCGAGCAGCAGCTGGAAGTCTTCACCTGGCCCCAAGTTGGGTTGCACGAATTCGACTCCTCGAGACGGGGATCGGGCCGGCGCCCGTGATCCGGCCAGGCTAGCGCACCCCGGACGTTCATCCGGTGCTTGCCGGACATATGCCTGGATGACTCCCCGAAGTTGCCCGCGAATGCCCCCGATCGGGTTGACCCGGACCGCGCTCCGGGTTGCACGATCGAGTCATGACCGAACTGGACGACTACCGGCCGCTGGGCCGTTCCGGGCTGCGCGTCTCGCCGCTGGCGCTGGGCGCGCTGACCTTCGGCACCGGACCCCTCTGCGCCGACGACGACACCGCCCGCAAGGTCTTCCGCGCCTACACCGAGCGCGGTGGCAACTTCGTCGACACCGCCGACAACTACAGCGCCGGGCGGAGCGAGGAGCTTGTCGGCGAGTTCCTCCGCGACGTCGAGCGCGACGACGTCGTGCTCGCGACCAAGTACTCCGGGCCGGAGTTCCGCGACGGCCGGCCGCACTCCGATCCCCGCCGCCGCAGCAACGGCCGCAAGAACATGGTCGCGTCGCTGGAAGCGTCGCTGCGCCGGCTCGGCGTCGACCACGTCGACCTGTACTGGCTGCACATCTGGGACGGCTTCACCCCGGCGGAGGAGGTCGTGGCGGCGTTCGACGACCTCGTGCGCGCCGGCAAGATCCGCGCGGCCGGCCTCAGCGACGTCCCGGCGTGGTACGCGACGAAGGCCGCGATGCTCGGCGGGCCCCCGGTGACGGCGCTGCAGCTGGAGTACTCCCTGATCGAGCGCGCGATCGAGGCCGAGTTCGTGCCGCTGGCGCGGGAGTTCGGCATCGCGGTCCAGCCGTGGGGCGCGATCGGCGGCGGCTTCCTCACCGGCAAGTACACCCGCGACGGCGAGGGCACCGGCCGGCTCGCCCTCCCGGGCGACGCCGGTTTCCGCGCCTCGCCCGAGACCCGCTGGGCGGTGCTGGACGCGGTCCGCGACGTCGCGGCCGAGGTCGGCGCGACCGCGGCCCAGGTGGCGCTGCACTGGGTGACGCGCCGCCCGTCGATGCCGGCCCCGCTGATCGGCGCGCGGTCACCGGAGCAGCTGGCGGAAACCCTGGGCGCGCTGACGCTCGAGGTGACCGACGCCCAGCTCGACCGGCTGACCGAGGTGAGCGCCCCGGAACTGCCCTTCCCGCACGGCATCCTGGCCCGGCTCAACGCCGGCCTGCCGCACTGAGTCCACTGTGGATGGTGATGGACCTCAGCCGACCGGGACCCCGCGCACCTGGACCGGGCCGCGGGTCGGGTCGAGCTCCGCCGCCTGCTCCACCCCGGAGGGCGTCAGCACGTCGAACGCCTTCGGGGCCGTGGCCGGGTCGATCGCGCACACCGGGGACGTCGCGCCCGGCGCGCACAGGCCGAACGTGTACTGCCCGGCCGTCGGCGTGAACGGGCGCGCCTGGTCCGGGGAGTTGCCGTCCTGCCCGGTGAGCACCACCGCGAACGTCCACCCGGCCGACGGCGTCCCGAACGCGGACTTCGCCACGCTGACCGTGATGTACCGCGTCGCCTGCGAAGCCTGCACGGACGGCGAAGCCAGCGAAGCGCCCGAAGCGTCGACGAGTGCCGGTTCGGCGAAGCCCTGGACCTCGATGCGCCGGCTCCACGCGTCCTGCGGCGCGATCGTGTACGCCCGGCTCGGGAACGGCGCCGCGGTCGCCGTCGCCGTCGCGGCCGGGTCGTGCGCGTAGATCGTCAGCAGCTGCGCGCCCAGCGGGGAGCCGAACGTCGGGGACAGGTCGCGGAGCTGGGCGCGGAACACCAGGTTCGCGCCCGAATCGATGACCTGGAAGCGCTGCAGGTCGAACGCGCCGGCGTGGAAGTCGCCCGCGGTCGGGTAGGTGTACGTGCCCGGGCCGTTGTCGTCGCCGTCCGGGTCGGCGGTGTCGAGCAGGACCGTGCCGGTGACGAAGTCGGAGCTGATCGTCTTCTGCGCGTACCCGGTGCCCGCGCCGGTCGCGGCCGCCGTGACGACGTTCGCGCCGAGCGGGGTCGGCACGGTCGCGGCGAACGTCCCGGCCGCCGACGCCCGGACCGTCACCACCGAAGTCGTCCCGGCGTCGGTGGCCGACACCGCGAGGTCGACCCGGCTGCCCGCCGGCGCGGTCC
>NZ_JAAGNB010001580.1:0-1077 GCF_010550475.1 Amycolatopsis sp. SID8362 | reverse complement strand
ATCCGCACCGGCTGCGCGACGCCGTCGACCAGCCAGGCGAGCAGGACGGCGATCGCGGCCAGCTCCCACACCGCGGCCTGCAGCGGCCGGATCGGCAGCAGCCAGGGCAGCGGCGCGGCGGCGGGCCGGGACGGTGCCGGGCGGACGGCGCCGGCGGTTTCGACGGACACGGGCTCCCCTTTCCCCGGGAACCCGACGCTACTGCCTCCCCAGATGCCGCGTGGGCGTAAAAATTACCCTCGCCGCCCCGCGGGAGGGTGCTTAGCATCGGTCGCTCGGAGCACGACGCACACCGGGGGCACAGCAGCGTGTGGACGCAGCGGGACCAGATCCAGGCGTACCAGTTCCTCCGCCGCAGGCTCGTATCCGCGCTCGTCGCCGCCGACGCCAACCACCCCGTCTCGCCCAGCCGCCGGCTCGTACTGGCCACCGTGCTGGGCCTCGTGGCCGCGCTGCTCGTCACCGCCGTCTTCGGCATCATCGGCCTGCTGAACCCTTCGGGCGGCAAGGACTGGCTCGCGGGCGGCAAGGTGATCGTCGAAGAGGGCACCGGCGCGCGGTTCGTCCTCGGTGCCGACGGCGTGCTGCACCCGGTCCTCAACTACGCGTCGGCGCGGCTGCTGGCGGGCGGCACCGGCGAGGCGACCGTGACCGTGTCGCCGGAGAACCTCGGCAAGGCCGGCCGCGGCACCCAGATCGGCATCCCGGGTGCGCCCGACTCGCTGCCCGCGACCGGCGCCCTCGTGAGTGCCGCGTGGACGAGCTGCAGCCGCACCACCCAGGACGCGCCCGCGTCGGAAGAGCCGCGGACCGCCGTCCTGCTCGCCCCGCCCGCGTCCGGCGTCGAGCTGCCGCGCGACCAGGGCGTGATCGTCCGGGTGCCGCAGGGCGACCGCTTCCTGCTCGCCGGCGGGCGGCGCTACAAGCTGAGCGACGAGGCCGCGACGGCGCTGCAGTTCGACAGCTACCCGACGATCGCGGTGTCCGCGCGGTGGATCGACACCGTCCCGGCCGGGCGTGACCTCGCCGCGCTACCGGTCGACGGTGCCGGCGACCGGGGTCCCGCGGTGGGCGGGC
>NZ_JAAGNB010001535.1:0-1567 GCF_010550475.1 Amycolatopsis sp. SID8362 | reverse complement strand
GCAGCACCGGCCCGATCCACACCTGGGCGCCGAACGGCCGAGCCAGCAGCCACGGCCGCCCGGACCGCCGGTGCTCGGCGTCGACCACGGCCAGCCGCGGGTCGAGGTAGTCGGCGCAGAGCACAACCGACAGGTCGGCGGACCCGGCGTCCCCGCGCACCACCCCGAGCCCGGCGCCGGCGAGCGCCCGCTCCACCGCACCGGGATCCACTCCGTCGGCGCTGTCGCCGACCGCCGTCAGCCGCACGGTGCCCTGCCGTGCGGCGACGAGGTCGGCGTCCACGCCGCACGCGTCCCAGTAAGCCAGCGCGCGTTCGTCACCGAGCCGGTCTTCGTCGCTCTGGCTGCGCAACGTCACCAACCCGGCGTCGACGAGCTGCGCCAGCAGCGCGGCGACCTCTTCCGGTGCCATCCCGCCGGGCCGGTCGCGCAGCAGCCCGTCGAGGTCGTGCGTACCGTCCAGCAGCGCGGCGAGCGACTCGATCTTCGCCCCCCGCATCGCGATCACGCCCTGTTCGGAGAACAGGTACGCCCCTTTGCCCGCCCTGACCTCCGCCCGGAGGTGGCGCCGGAAAGCCGGGGCCCGCGCCGGCGTCGGTCCGCCGTCTTCGGGAACCCGTGCGTTGACAGCTGTCGTGCGCATCGGCTCTCCTGCCGGTAGCCGGGTGGGGCGGGACGAGAATCTGAATCCTGCTCCACCGGAGGTCTACTCAGCCAGTGCGGCAAACACGGAGAAGTCATGCGAAACGCATGGGTCGACATGGAAAACGCACGGTGCGCCGATGCGGCACTCACTGGCCGCGCACGGCGCCGAACCGTCACCGTAGACATCGACGCCCGCGGCGGAATGGTGCGTCACGGGGCACCGTAACCGAGCTCGCGGCCCTGCGCGATCCGGGGGTGGTGCCCGGCCTGGCACCCGAGACAAGTGAGGACCCGAGTATGCCTACCTCTGCTCGCACCTACGGACAGTTCTGCGGCCTGGCCCGGGCGCTCGAGATCGTCGGCGAGCGCTGGTCGCTGCTCGTCGTCCGTGACCTCATGCTCGGCCCGAAGCGGTTCACCGACCTGCAGCGCACCCTGCCGCGCATCCCGGTGAGCATCCTGACTTCGCGGCTCAACGAGCTCGAGGAGTCGGGTGTGGTCCGCCGCCGCGTGCTCTCGCAGCTGGACGGCGGCATCGTCTACGAGCTCACCGAGTACGGCACCGAGCTCGACCACATCGTGCTCGACCTCGGCCTGTGGGGCTCGCGGTCGCTGACCTACCCGAAGCCGGACGAAGTCTTCACGCTCGACACCGCGATCATCTCGCTCTACACGACCTTCCAGGAGGAGGCCGCCTCCGGCGTGCACGTCAACTACGAGCTGCACCACCCCGGCGACATGGTCGTGCACGCGATGGTCGACGACGGCGCGCTCAAGGCGTCCGCGGGCGCGCTGCCCGCCGCCGACCTGGTGATCGAGCCGCAGGGGCCGGCGCTGCTGGACCTGCTGAACGGCAGCCTGTCGGCGCCGGACGCGATCGCCAGCGGCAAGGTCCGCGTCGAGGGCGACCCGGCGCACCTGG
>NZ_JAAGNB010001487.1:0-1880 GCF_010550475.1 Amycolatopsis sp. SID8362 | reverse complement strand
GAGCTTTCCGCGCTTGGCGCCGTCGCCGAGGTCGTCTCGTGCGACGTCGCCGACCGGGCCGCGGTCGCCGGCCTGCTGGCCGGGCTGGCCGCCGACGGGCACACCGTCCGCTCGGTCTTCCACACCGCCGCGCACATCGCGCTCGAACCGCTGGGCGAGACCGACCTGACCCGCTTCGCCGAGGTGGTGCGGGCGAAGGTCGCCGGCGCCGC
Organism: Amycolatopsis sp. SID8362; assembly: GCF_010550475.1. Taxonomy (NCBI): domain Bacteria; kingdom Bacillati; phylum Actinomycetota; class Actinomycetes; order Pseudonocardiales; family Pseudonocardiaceae; genus Amycolatopsis; species Amycolatopsis sp. SID8362. The sequence goes on along the minus strand of NZ_JAAGNB010001487.1, from coordinate 1,668 downwards.
GCACCTCGACGAGCTGCTCGACGACGCCGAGCTCGACGCGTTCGTCCTGTACTCCTCCACCGCCGGGATCTGGGGCAGCGGCGCGCACGGCGCCTACTCCGCCGGCAACGCCTACCTCGGTGCGCTGGCCGAGCGGCGCCGCGCCCGCGGCGCGACCGCGACCACCGTGGCCTGGGGCATCTGGGCCGACGACCGCGACCTCGGCCGCGTCGACCCGCAGCAGATCCTCCGCAGCGGCCTGGAGTTCATGGACCCCGAGCTGGCGCTGGCCGGCCTGCGCCAGGCCCTCGACGACGACGAGACCGCGCTGCTGGTCGCCGACATCGCCTGGGACCGCTACCACCCCGTGTTCACTTCCGTCCGGCCCAGCCCGCTGTTCGCGGAGCTGCCCGACGTCGTCCGCCTCGGCCGGGCCGGGCAGGCAGCCGGCGACGACGCGACCAAGCTGGACTTCGTCGTCCGCACCCGGGCACTGGCCCCGGCCGACCAGGAGCGGCTGCTGCTGGACCTGGTCCGCACCGAGGCGGCCACCTCGCTCGGGCACGTCTCCGCCGACGCCGTCGCGGAGGACCGCGCGTTCCGCGAGGCCGGGTTCGACTCCCTCACCGCCGTCGACCTGCGCAACCGGCTGGCCACCGCCACCGGGCTGACGCTGCCCAGCACGATGGTGTTCGACTACCCGAACCCGGTGGCGCTGGCGGAATTCCTGCGCACGCAGGTCGTCGGCACGCGGGCGCAGGTCGCGGGCCCGGTGGCCGTGGCCGGGTACGACGAGCCGATCGCCATCATCGCCATGAGCTGCCGGTACCCCGGCGGCGCCGGGGTACCGGAGCAGCTGTGGGACCTGGTCGCCGCGGGCTCCGACGTCATCTCCGAGTTCCCGCCCGAGCGCGGCTGGGACGCGGCGGGCCTCTACGACCCCGACCCGGACCGCTCGGGGAAGACCTACTCGACGCTGGGCGGGTTCCTGCGCGAGGCGGCGGACTTCGACGCGTCGTTCTTCGGGATCTCGCCGCGCGAGGCGCTGTCGATGGACCCGCAGCAGCGGCTGCTGCTGGAGACGTCGTGGGAGGCGTTCGAGCGGGCCGGGATCGACCCGGCGACCGTGCGCGGCAGCCTGACCGGGACGTTCGTCGGCGCCAGCTACCAGGACTACGGCTCCGCGGTGCTGAACGCCGCCGAGGGGTCCGAAGGCCACATGATCACCGGCTCGGTGTCGAGCGTCCTGTCCGGGCGCGTCGCCTACCTGTTCGGCCTGGAGGGCCCGGCGGTCACGCTCGACACGGCGTGCTCCTCGTCGCTGGTGGCGCTGCACCTCGCGTGCCAGTCGCTGCGATCGGGGGAGAGCTCGCTCGCGCTCGCGGGCGGGGTGACCGTGATGGCCACCCCGGCCCCGTGGGTCGGGTTCAGCCGCCAGCGCGCGATGGCCGCCGACGGCCGGTGCAAGGCCTACGCCGAGGCCGCCGACGGCATGACGCTGGCCGAAGGCGTCGGCCTGGTGCTCGTGGAACGCCTGTCCGACGCGCAGCGCAACGGCCACGAGGTGCTCGCGGTGATCCGCGGTTCCGCGGTCAACCAGGACGGCGCGTCCAACGGGATGACCGCGCCCAACGGCCCGGCGCAGCAGCGCGTGATCCGCGCCGCGCTCGCCGGCGCCGGGCTGACCCC
>NZ_JAAGNB010001441.1:0-1737 GCF_010550475.1 Amycolatopsis sp. SID8362 | reverse complement strand
CGGCGGCGAGGGCAGCCGCAGTGCCGAGCGGTCGGCCGGGACGTGGGCGTACTCGACGAGCCGGCACCAGCGGTCGACTTCGTGCACGTCGTCGCGCCACTCGAGCCCGGGCACGGCGGGGAAGTCGGGGTGCTGGTGGGTGAGCAACTCCGCCGGGTCGGCCGCCATCAGGTCGTGGATGCTTTCCGGACCGCTGCCGTGCAGGTTCACCGCGAGCCTCGGCGGCGGCCCCGGCCAGGCGAGGTCGCCCAGGCCCGCGGTCGGCAGCAGCTCGTCGACCGCGTCGATCAGCTCGACGAGGTCGCGCAGGCCCTCGGGCGCGGCCAGCACCAGCCGGTCGTCCGGGTGCGCCGCCCGCAGCGCCCGGAGCGCGGGTACCGCCGTCAGCAGGTCGCCGAGGCCGAGCGCGCGCAGCACGAGAACGGCGGAGCTCACGGCCACGACCCCTCCTCGGACCCGCACACGACGAGTTCGCGGACTTCCGAGCCGGGCGGCTGCTGGAGCGCGAAGACGACGGTGCCCGCGACGTGCTCGGGCTGGTTGAGCTTGGCGTCCGGCGGCGGCTTGTACTGGTCGGTGCGGTCGTCGAAGAAGTGCGTCCACATCCCGCCGGGGATCAGCAGCGTGACGCCGACCCGCCCGGCCAGTTCCGCGGCCAGCGCGCGGGTGAAGCCGACGACGCCGAACTTCGAAGCGCAGTACGCGGTAGCGTCGCTCACCGCCTTGATGCCCAAAGTGGACGCGACGGTGACGACCGTGCCGTGCGAGCGTTCCAGGTACGGGAGCGCGGCGCGGACGACGGCCGCGGTGCCGAGCAGGTTCACCTTGACCACCCGCTCCCAGTCCACTGTGGACACGCTGCCGAGCGGGCCGCACGCGTCGGTGCCGGCGGCGGTGAAAACGCCGTCCAGACCGCCCGCGCGTTCGGCCAGCTCGCGCACCGCGGCCTCGGTCGCGGCGGTGTCGGTCAGATCCGCTTCGACGAATTCGGCCGGGTCCTCGGGGCGGACGCGGTCGAGGACGTAGGGCGTGCCGCCGGCCTTGCGGACGGCGTCGACGGTGGCGGCGCCGAGGCCGGAGGCGCCACCGGTGATCAGGACGTTGCCGAGGGGTCGCATCGCACTCCTTCGGGGTCGGGGTGTCAGGCACTGGCCGCCGCGGCGACCAGCCGGGACGTCGAGTAGCCGGGGACGGCCGGGACGAGGACGACCTCGCCGCCGTGCCGCTCCACGACCGCGCGTTCGGGCAGGTCGGCGGCCGCGTAGTCGCCGCCCTTGACCCACACGTCCGGGCGCAGCCGCTCCAGCACGGCGACGGGCGACGGCTCGTCGAAGACGACGACCGCGTCCACAAAGGACAACGCGGCCAGCAGCCGGGCGCGGTCGCGGTCGTGCACCAGCGGACGGCCGGGACCCTTGAGGGCCCGCACCGACGCGTCGGAATTGAGGCAGACGACGAGCGCGTCGCCGAGGGCGCGGGCCTGCCGCAGCAGGCTGACGTGCCCGGGGTGCAGCAGGTCGAAGCAGCCGCCGGTGGCGATCAGGCAGCCGCCGCCCTCACGCACCCGCGAAGCGAGGCCGAAAGCGTCGCTCGCGGGCTGCCGATCGGGGACCGGACCGTCGTTCGTGGACAGTGCCGTCGCACCCCCGGCGGCGACGAACCGGGCGGCCGCTTCGACCGCCGTCGCGACGGCCGAGGTGACGTCCGCACCGCCGAGGAGGGCCGCGGTGGCCGCGG
>NZ_JAAGNB010001389.1:0-1916 GCF_010550475.1 Amycolatopsis sp. SID8362 | reverse complement strand
CCGGGGTCGCGGCGAGGTCGTCGACCAGCGCGAAGAACCGCTCGGGCGACGTCGTCACGCCGCGTCGGGGGTTGAGCCGCAGCACGCTGGTGAACGCGGTCAGGAAGTACTCCCAGCGTTCGGCGCCGAACGCCGCCGGGCCCGCGCGGTAGAGGGTGCGGCCCAGGTCGACCGCGCCCGGCCCGGCCAGCAGCCCGACCGCGGCCCGGACGGCGAAGAACGTCTTGTCGGTCAGGTGCACGTGGCCGCGGCCCGCGAGCGGGCCGCCGGGGTCGAGCAGCCACTCGAGCACCGCGCGGTGCTTGGCGCGCAGCAGGTGGTTGGCCTTGTACTCCTCGGCCGGGGAGCCGATCCGCGCCCGGATTTCGCGCACGCACTCCGCCGCGTCGGCCGGGGTCAGCCGCACCCCGGCGTGGGCGAAGACGTCGGTTTCGCCGCCGAGCAGGTTTTCGCCCTCGGAGCCCGACTCGTCGCAGGCGATCTCGACCGGGCTCACCCGCCCGATGGTGCCAGAGCGAGCGCCCCGCGGCGACCGCTTTGCCCGGGTCACGGTTGAGCCACGGCGGCTAACGACCACGGCGCGTCCGGTGACTCGCGAAGAACAGGGGGCTCCCGGGAGGCGCGATGGCCAAGAACGACCGCCCGGCCCGGCTCGCACTCACCGCGGCCGTGGTCGCGCTGCTGCTGGGCGGGACGGGAACCCTGGTGCAGCAAGGGTTCCCGGCGGGTACGGGTGGGACGGTCGCCGGTGTCGAGGTTACGGGCGTGCCTGCGGTGGTGCGCCCGGCGCCGGAACCTGGTGTGGCGACGCCGTTGACGCGTCGGACGGGCGGTGGAGCGGACATCGAGTTCAGCGGGGGTGCGCCGCGGTTGCGGATCGCGGCGCCGGCGCCCGGGCCGGGGTTTGCGGCGGTTGTCATTACGGCGGATGGCACGCGGTTGTTGGCGGCTGCGTATGACGCTGCTACGCGGAGCATTGTGGCGGACTTGCCGCGGCCGGGGCGGTATTGGGGTGGGGTGCTTGACCTCGCGGCGCTTGGTCGGGATGTGGTGCCGGGGTTGGCGCCGCGGCCGGGGTGTGCGGGGCGCGCGGCGAGTTTTGGTGGGGTGACTGTCACGCCGGGCCCGGTGGCGAGTTCCGGCGGCCCCGGAGGCGCGGTGGGTTCCGGCGGCGCGGCCACCGGTCCCCGGCGCGCCGCCGACTCCGGCGGCGCAACCGGCAAGGGCGGAGGCGCAGCAAGTTCCGGCGGCACAACCACCGACACCGGGCAGGCTGCGAACTCCGGCAGCACAACCACCGCCCCGCCCGTCGCCGCCAACTCCGGCGGCACAACCAGCAGGGGCGGAGGCGCGGCAAGTTCCGGAAGCCCCAGGAACGCGGCGAGCCCCGGCGGCACAACCACCGACACCAGGCAGGCCGCGAACGCCAGCACATCCACCGCCCCGGCGCACGCCGCTAGCTCCGGCGGCGCCGGAAACTCAGCGAGTTCCGGCGGTGCCGGGCACACCGCGAGTTCCGCCGGATCGACCACCGACCCCGGACATGCCGCCAACTCCAGCGCCGCAACCACCAACCCCGCGCCCGTCAACGCGACCGCCGGCACCGCCAGTGCGACCGCCGATTCCGGGCGGCCCCAACCTCCGGTGTGGGTCTGCGTGACCGCCGGCGCCGGGCGCGCGGGGATCACCCTGACCTCGAACGCGCGCGTTCCGTACCGGATCGCCGTGCCGCCGGGCTGGGCGGAATCCGCCGCGCGGACCGGGCCGGCACCACAGCGGGATCTGCTGTGGCCGGGGACCACGGTGACCTACGAAGTCCCGTTCAACCGCCTCCCGGCGACCCTGCGCGGCCTCCCCGACCCCGGCGCCGCCCTCGGTGCGGTGCTCGCCGGGGCAGCCCATCGCGTGGCCGCGCT
>NZ_JAAGNB010001343.1:0-1573 GCF_010550475.1 Amycolatopsis sp. SID8362 | reverse complement strand
TACGGCCAGGACCGGGAAACGCCGCTGTGGCTCGGTTCGCTGAAGTCGAACGTCGGGCACACCCAGGCCGCCGCCGGGGTCGGCGCGGTCGTCAAGGTGGTCCAGGCCATGCGCCACGGCGTGCTGCCGGCGACGCTGCACGTCGACGAGCCGTCCCCGCACGTCGACTGGACGGCGGGTGCGGTCGAGCTGCTCACAGAGAACCGCGCCTGGCCCGAGGTCACCCGCCCGCGCCGCGCCGCGGTGTCGTCGTTCGGCATCAGCGGAACCAACGCGCACGTCATCCTCGAAGCCGTGCCGGAACCGGCCCCGTCCGCTGCGGTCGACGGACCGGTGCCGTGGGTGCTCTCCGCCCGGAATGAGCCCGCGCTGCGGGAGCAGGCTCGTCAGCTGCTGCCGTTCGTGAACGGCGATGCCACCGCAGTCGCGCGGGCGCTGGTCAAGCGGTCGGCGTTCGACCACCGCGCCGTCGTCACCGATGACCTGAAAGCCGGGCTCACCGCGCTCGCAGAACGAGGCAGTGGTGCCGGGGTGGCCCGCCCGAACCGCCGGGTCGTGTTCGTCTTCCCCGGTCAAGGCTCACAGTGGGCCGGGATGGGACGGGAGCTGCTCGCGGCCGATCCGGTGTTCGCGGCCCGCATGGCAGAGTGCGCAGACGCCTTGCGGTCCTTTGTGGACTGGGAGCTACTGGACGTCCTCGACGACGCCGAAGCACTCCAGCGGGTCGACGTGGTCCAACCCGCGCTGTGGGCGATGATGGTGTCGCTCGCCGCCGTCTGGCGGGCGCACGGGGTCGAACCCGCCGCCGTCGTCGGGCACTCGCAGGGCGAGATCGCCGCCGCGGTCGTCGCGGGTGGACTGTCCCTTGAGGACGGTGCCCGCGTGGTCGCGTTGCGCAGCAAGGCGCTGCTGGCGCTGTCCGGACGCGGCGGTATGGTGTCCGTGGCCGCTCCGGCGGACCGGACGCGGGAACTGATCGCGCCGTGGCCCGGGCTCGCGGTCGCCGTGGTCAACGGCGGCGCCTCGACCGTGGTGTCCGGTGACGCCGACGCGCTCGACGAACTCCTGGCCTCGGACGTCCCGGCCAAGCGGATCGCCGTCGACTACGCCTCCCATTCGCCGCACGTGGAAGGCCTCGAAGACGAGCTGGCCCGCGTGCTGGCTCCCGTGCGGCCGCGCTCGGGCGAGATCCCGTTCCACTCCACGGTGACCGGCGAACCCACTGACACGGCCGACCTCGACGCCGGGTACTGGTACCGGAACCTGCGCCGTCCCGTCGAATTCGCGCGGACCACGGAGAGGCTCGTCGAGTCGGGCCACGACGTCTTCATCGAGTGCAGCCCGCACCCGGTCCTCGTCAGCGCCCTCGCCGAGAGCACCACCGCGCTCGGCACGCTCAAGCGGAACGACGGCGGCCCGGTCCGCGTGCTCGCCGCGCTCGGCGAGGCGCACGTCCACGGCGTGCCGGTCGACTGGGCGCTGCCCGCGGGCACCCCCGCCGCGCTGCCCACGTACCCGTTCCAGCGCGAACGGTTCTGGCTCGACGCGACCGAAGCGCAGGCCGGCGTCGACG
>NZ_JAAGNB010001290.1:0-1432 GCF_010550475.1 Amycolatopsis sp. SID8362 | reverse complement strand
GGCGACCCCGCCGCGCTCGGCGGTCGGCAACGCTCACCGGCCGGCCGCGAGCGCGGCGAGAACGCCATCCGCGCAGGCCAACCCGAGCCAGCCGACAGACGCGCTGAACCACCGCGGCGCGGCGAGCCGGCAGCACTCGGCCGGCGCGCATCAGCCCGACAACGCCAACCGGCCTGCCAGCGCTCACCTCCTCTCGCGGACCTCCGCGAGAGGAGGTGAGCCGAGCAGCCACGCTGCGAACCCGAGCAGCAGCCGACAGCCGCGCCGAACCACCCCAGCGCAGCAACCCACCGCGCCGACAGTCAGCCCCCTCAGCTCCGCACCGACCTCCTCCCCAGGAACGCCGCCAGCCGGTCCGCCGCCGTCGCCTCCTCCGGTGCCGCCACCTCCGGCCCGAACGGCCCACCCTCCTGCCGTGGTGCCGTTCCGAAGCGGGACCGCCACTGCTCCAGCGCCCCCGCCGCCAGGTCCGGCAGCAGGTCCGTCGAAGCGCCGGTCGCGTCCGCGATGTCCCAGCCGTGGACCACGTACTCGTTCACGCGCATGTGCACCAGGAACACCCCCGGCACCTCGCCCAGCGGAGTCGTCACCGTCCGCGTCAGCAGGCCCGGCGACGCCAGCACCGAACGCGCGCGCAAGACCGACGCCGCGAACGACTCGACCGGCGACGCTCCCAAGTAGTCACCCTCCGGTGCCGGTGGGCCCGCTCCCGCCCAGAACGCCACCTTCGCGTTCCCGTGCGCCAAGTGGTTCACCACCGCGCGCACGTCCCAGTCCGCGCAAGCCGTGGGCGCGCGCCAGTCGGTGACCGCCGAAACCAGGCCGGTCACCGTCGAAGCCGCCGTGTCGAAGTCCTCGAGTGGGGTCATGCCGACAGTGTGACCGCCACCACCGACAAAAAACTCAGGACAGCAGCGCCACGCACTCCACGTGGTGCGTCATCGGGAACGCGTCGAACGCCCGCAGATCGGTCAGCAAGTACCCGTGCGAGGCGAACGTCGCCAGGTCGCGGGCCAGGGCCGCCGGGTCGCAGGCCACGTACACGATCCGGTCCGGGGAGCCCGCCACGATCGACTCGACGACCGCCTTGCCCGCGCCCTTGCGGGGCGGGTCCAGCACCACGACGTCGACCGGCTTCTCGGCCGCCTCCAGCACGTGCTCCACGCGCCCCGCCTGCCACGACACCTGCGGGAGGTCCGCCAGGTTCCGCTCACCGTCGGACACCGCGCGCCGCCCGGACTCGACCGCCAGGACCCGGCCCGACGCGCCGACCTGGGAAGCCAGCACCGACGCGAACAGCCCGACCCCCGCGTACAGGTCCCACGCCGAGCCGCCCGCCGGGGCCTCCGCCCACTCCGCGACGACCGCCGCCAGCGTGGGTGCCGCCGCCGGGTGGACCTGCCAGAAGCCGTGGGCGTCGAGGTGCCAGTCG
>NZ_JAAGNB010001237.1:0-1599 GCF_010550475.1 Amycolatopsis sp. SID8362 | reverse complement strand
AACTGGTCGCCGGGCTGCGCTCGGGGGCGGGGGCGGCGAGCCCGGCACTGGCGCCGCCGCGCGGCTCCGGGGTACTGGCCCGGCTCCGCTCGCTCACCCGGGCCGGGCCGAGCCACCAGTCGCAAGCCTGAACAGCAGGAGGGCCAGTGAGCACGGAAGCCTTCGACGCCGTGGTGATCGGCGCCGGGCACAACGGGCTGGTGGCGGCGAACGTCCTGGCCGACGCCGGCTGGTCGGTCCTCGTGCTGGAGGCGACCGAACACCCCGGCGGTTCGGTCCGGACGGCCGAGGTCACCGAACCGGGGTTCCGCAACGACCTGTTCAGCGCGTTCTACCCGCTCTCGGCGGTGTCGCCGGTCATCAAGGGCCTGCGGCTGGCCGAGCACGGCCTGCGCTGGCGGCACGCCCCCGACGTCCTCGCGCACGTGCTGCCCGACGACCGGTGCGCGGTGCTGTCCCGCGACGTCGACCGCACGGCCGCGTCGGCCGACGAGTTCGCCCCTGGCGACGGCGACGCGTGGCGCGCGCTGCACGAGCAGTGGCGGGAAATCCGCGAACCGCTGCTGAACGCGTTGTTCACGCCGTTCCCGCCGGTCCGTCCGGCGCTGAAGCTGTTGCGCCGCACCGGAACCGGGGACGCGCTGCGGCTGGCGCGGATGCTGACGCTGCCGGCCCGCCGGTTCGGGGACGAGCTGTTCGCCGGCGAGGGCGCGAAGCTGCTCGTGGCGGGAAACGCCGCGCACAGCGACCTGTCCGTCGACAACGCGGGCAGCGCGGTGTTCGGCTGGCTGCTCGCGATGATCGGGCAGGACGAGGGTTACCCGGTGCCCGAAGGCGGTGCGGGCGAACTGATCGCGGCGCTGGTCCGGCGGCTGGAGTCCCGGGGTGGGCAAGTCCATTGTGGACGTCCGGTGCGCGAGGTCCTCGTCGGCGGCGGGCGCGCGCTGGGCGTGCGGGACGCCGATGGCGACCCGGTCCGGGCGCGCAAGGCCGTGCTCGCCGACGTGCCGGCGCCGGTGCTGTACCGGGAGCTGGTCGGCGAGGACCGGCTGCCGGCCCGGCTGGTCGAGGACCTCGGGAAGTTCGAATGGGACAGCGGGACGGTCAAAGTGGACTGGGCGCTGTCCGGCCCCATCCCGTGGACGGCCGAAGCCGCCCGGGGCGCGGGCACCGTCCACCTCGGCACCGACCTCGACGGGCTCGCGGCGTTCGGCGGCGAACTCGCCAGGGGCCGCACCCCGCGGCGTCCGTTCCTGCTGCTGGGCCAGATGACCACGACCGACCCGACGCGTTCGCCGTCGGGGACCGAGGCGGCGTGGGCGTACACGCACGTCCCGCGCGGGACGATGGAAAACCGCGCGGCGCTGGAGCGGCGGGTGAAGCGGATCGAGGAGACGGTCGAGGCCAACGCGCCGGGGTTCACCGGGCTGATCAAGGCGCGGTACGTGCAGGGGCCCGCCGAGCTGGCGGGGCACAACCCGGGGCTGGTGGGCGGCGCGATCAACGCCGGGACCACGGCGATCCACCAGCAGCTGTTCTTCCGCCCGGTGCCGGGCACGGGCCGCGCGGACACCCCGGTGGACCGGCTGTTCCTGGCGG
>NZ_JAAGNB010001182.1:0-4987 GCF_010550475.1 Amycolatopsis sp. SID8362 | reverse complement strand
CGCGGGCCGCCAGGCCGGTGAGCCTGCCTTCGACCAGGCCGTAGACCCCGCCGAACTCCAGCAGCGCCTGTTCGAGGGTGCGGGCCCGCGCCGGATCGCTGACGTCGGAAACCACGCAGTGGTACCGGCCTTCGGGGCGCAGACCCGCGTGCCGCAGCTCCTCCGGTGTCGGCGGCGGCCCGGCGAGCAGGAGCGTCCGCAGCAGGTGGGTGCGCGCGTCGCGGACCGTGCGCGACAGCTGGAGCTCGGCCGCGTGGTAGCCCTTGACGATGTGGCGTTCCAGCGCGCCGGTGTAGCGCTCGGCGTCCAGGACCGTCTCGAGGATGACGTCGTCGGGCAGCCCGGCGGCCCGGCAGCGTTCGACGGCGACGCGCGCGGCGAGCGTCCGGCCCGCCTGGACGCCGCGCAGCAGGTCGGTGAGCGGGACACCCTGCTCTGCGCGGTCGGCGCCGAGCTTCTCCGCCGTCGTGTAGTCGGCCGTGCCGGGGTTCGTCGTGGCCCGCAGCGCCGCCGACAGCAGGAACTGCACGTGGCGGCGGTTTTCGGCTTCCGGCAGCCGCGCGACCGCCGGGGACTGGCTGCGCGCCGCGCGCACGAGCTCGTCCAGCACGGTCTCGTCCGCGGCCATCGCGTCGAGCACCTGCCGGAGCAGCGGCAACGCCGGCACGGCACCTCCCGGGCCCGTTGTGGCACGGCCACAACGCCGCGCGCGCGATGTTGGCCGAGCGGCCCTACCGGAGCGGCTCCGGGGGCCGGTTATCGTGGCGATACCGGACAGTAACCGCTCTACCGCACGAAAGCCATCGCAGTCCTCGCCGCACCTCTTCAGCGTCGAAAGGTGTTCCCAGTGCGCATTTCCCCGACCCGACGGCGGTCGTACCTCTCGCGCGCGGCGTACGCGCTGTCCGCCGCCGCCCTGCTGGTGACCGGCGCCGCGGTGCCGGCGACCGGTGCCCCCGCGGCCCTGCGGGAGGTGATGTTCGTCGGCAACAACTGGGACGGGACGGCGGACGTCATCCAGTCGCGGGGCTCGTTCGGCCGCATCGGGCGCGTGAACATCATCCCGGACAAGGACGACCGGCTGCGGGAGATCTACCTCAACCCGATCAAGCTGGCGTTCTTCCTCGGCATCCGCAACGGCCCCGGCGAAGGCCACGACCAGTTCGTCGACGACATGTACACCACCCCGGACGGCGGTTCGGTGGTGGCGTCGCGGCCCAGCTTCGCCGACGTCGTGTCGATCAGCCTCACCACCGGCCGGATCAACTGGCGCTTCCCGGTGTCGGGCTTCCGCTCCGACCACATGGCCGTCTCGCCGGACGGGCGCCGCGTCGCGGTGTCGGCCTCGACGTCCAACACCGTGCACGTGCTGGACATCGTGACCGGGCAGCAGGTCGGCTCCTTCGCGACCGGCGACAAGCCGCACGAGAACGTCTTCACCGACGGCGGCCGGTACCTCTGGAACATGTCGATCGGCGAGGTCAACACCGACCTCGATGACCCGGGCTGGGACTTCACCAAGGGGGACCGGCGGATCACCGTCGTCGACGCCACGACGTTCGCCCAGGTCAAGGTGATCGACATGCGCCAGCGCCTCGACGCCTTCGGGCGCCGCGACCTGTCCGACGCGGTGCGGCCGGTGGCGTTCACGCCGGACGAGTCGAAGCTGTACTTCCAGGTCTCGTTCTTCAACGGCTTCCTGGAGTACGACGTCGCGACCGACAAGATCACCCGGCTCAAGGAACTGCCGAAGAACCCGGCCACCAGCGACGACCGCACGACGTTCGTCAACGACTCGCGCCACCACGGCCTGTCGATGAGCCCGGCGGGCGACAAGCTCTGCGTCGCGGGCACGATGGACGACTACGCGACGGTCGTCGACCGCGCGACCCTGCAGGCTGGCGCGCTGGTGCCGGCGGTCAAGCCGTACTGGGCGACGGTGAGCGGCGACGGCACGGCGTGCGTGATCTCCGAGGCCGGTGCCGACCAGGTCACCGCGATCGACTTCGCGACGGGCCAGAAGCGCGTCTCGGTCCCGGTGGGCGACCACCCGCAGCGGGTCCGGATCGGGCACGTGCCCGAGGGCTGGACCGGCCCCGGCGCCTGACCCGTCGTGAGTGGCAAGTCGGGTTAGAACCCTACTTGCCACTCACGAGCCGGCCGAGTTCGTCCGCACGGACGGACCGCGCCGCCCGCATTCGTCGTCGCGCACCAACGGCGCCCGCCGGAATGCTCCTAACGTCACCGGGATCGGTGACCACGAGGAGGCAGCGGGTGCGGACACTCTTGCGGGGCGGCCGGGTCGTCGACCCGGGCAGCGGGTTCGACGGCGTCGCCGACGTGCTCATCGACGACGGCAAGGTCGCCGCCGTCGGTGCGGACCTCGACGCCCCCGACGCCACCGGGATCGACGTGACCGGGCTCGTCGTCGGGCCCGGGTTCGTCGACCTGCACAGCCACGTCCACTCCGTCGCCGGGCAGCGGCTGCAGGCCATGGACGGGGTCACCACCGCGCTCGACCTCGAAGCCGGGCTGATGCCCGTCGAGCGGGCGTACGCCGAGGCCGCCGCGGCCGGGCGGCCGCTGCACTACGGCTTCTCCGCCTCCTGGGGCGCCGCCCGCGCGCAGGTGCTCGCCGGGATCGAACCCGACGCGAACATCGGCAGCGGACTGGCCGTGCTCGGGAACCCGCGCTGGCAGCGGAGTTCGTCCAAAGAGGAACTCGGTGCCTGGCTGTCCCTTTTGGACGCCGAGATCGCGAACGGCGCGCTGGGCATCGGCGTCCTCATGGGGTACGCACCCGCCACCGACCCCGGGGAGTTCCTCGCCGTCGCGCGGCTCGCCGCCAAGGCCGGGGTGCCGACCTACACGCACGTCCGCGAACTGGTCGAGGTCGACCCCGCGATCCCGGTCGACGGGTCGGTCGAAATCGCCGTCGCGGCCGGGGAAACCGGCGCCGCGATGCACCACTGCCACGTCAACAGCACCTCCGGCCACCACGTCGACCGCGTCCTCGCCACGCTGGACAACGCCCGCCGCGAGGGCTCGCGCGTCACCGTCGAGGCCTACCCGTACGGTGCGGGCAGCACCGCCGTCGGCGCCGCGTTCATCGAGCCGGACCGCCTGCGGCTGAAGGGACTCCGCCCGTCGAGCGTCGTGATCCTCGAGACGGGGGAGCGCGTTCGCGACGAGGCGCGTCTCCTCGAAATCCGGAGGCAAGATCCGGGCGCGCCCTGCCTCCTGGAGTTCCTCGACGAGCACGATCCCCGTGACCGCGGCCTGCTGCACCAGGCGCTGGCCTTCCCGGACGCGATCGTCGCCAGCGACGCCATGCCGGTGTACTGGAAGGACGGCCGCGCCGAGAGCACCGAGTGGCCGCTGCCGCCGGGCGGCACGACGCACCCGCGCACCGCCGGCACCTTCGCGAAGACCCTGCGGCTGATGGTCTGCGAAACCGGCACCTGGACCTGGCTCGAAGCCTTCCGCCGCTGCTCCTACCTGCCTTCGCGGCTCCTCGACGACGTCGCGCCCGCCGCCCGCGGCAAGGGCCACCTCGCCGCCGGTGCGGACGCCGACGTCGTCGTGCTCGACCCGGACCGGATCACCGACACCGCGACCTACACCGACCCGACCCGGCCGTCGCACGGCATCCGGCACCTCTTCGTGGCCGGCGTGCGGGTGATCGGCGACGGAAAGCTCGACCCGGAAGCGCTTCCCGGGCAGCCGCTGCGGGGTGAGCCGAAGTGATCGACGACATCGAGGCGCTCGTCCGCTGCGAATCCCCGTCGGAGGACCACGAAGCCGTCGCGCGCAGCGCCGAGGTCGTCGCCGCGATCGGGCGGCGGCTCCTCGGGGCCGAGCCCGAACGGATCGTCACCGACGGCTGCACGCACCTGCGGTGGCGGTTCGGCGAGCCGCGGGTGCTGCTGCTCGGGCACCACGACACCGTGTGGCCGCTGGGATCCCTGGCCACCCACCCGTTCGAGGTCCGCGACGGCGTCCTGCGCGGCCCCGGCTGCTTCGACATGAAAGCCGGCGTCGTGATGGCCCTGCACGCCGCCGCGGCGCTGCCCGACCGGGACGGCCTGTCGATCCTCGTCACCGGCGACGAGGAAATCGGCTCGCCGCTGTCCCGGCCGCTGATCGAGGACGAGGCCAAGACCTGCGACGCGGTGCTCGTGCTCGAAGCGTCGGCCGACGGCGGGGCGCTGAAGACCCGCCGCAAAGGCGTTTCCCGGTACTGGGTCGAGGTCGAAGGCCGCGCCGCGCACGCCGGGCTCGAGCCGGAGAAGGGCGTCAACGCCGGGATCGAGGTCGCCCACCAGATCCTCGCCGTGGCCGCGCTCGCGGACGCGGAGAAGGGCACCACCGTCGTGCCGACCGCGCTCAGCGCCGGGACGACCACCAACACCGTGCCCGCCGCGGCGAGCGTCGCGGTCGACGCGCGAGTGTGGGACACGGACGAGCAGGACCGCGTGGACCGCGCCATCCGGAGCCTGGCCCCGGTCGTCGACGGCTCGGGGATCCGGATCGGCGGCGGCATCAACCGGGCGCCGCTGGACGCGAAGGCGTCGGCGGAACTGTTCGTGCTCGCGAACGAACTCGCCGACGGCCTCGGTATCGGACCGCTTGCCGAGGCGGCCGTAGGCGGGGCCTCGGACGGCAATTTCACCGCGGGGCTGGGCATTCCGACGCTCGACGGCCTCGGCGCCGTCGGCGGCGGCGCGCACGCCGACGACGAACACGTCCTCGTCGCGGAGCTGCCCCGCCGCACCGCGCTGGTCCGGAAGCTCGCGGAAACCGTGCTGGCGCGGGGAAGTTCGTCCGCGCCGACGAACGCGCGGGGCGAATCCGGTGCGGCACAACGGTGACCGGCGGGCCGGGTCCGGAGAGGATCGTCAGCGTGACTGAAGTCGTGACGAACACAGCCCCGCCGCTGCGGGACGAGGCGGCCGCCGCCGCGGCCACCGCCGCCACGGCCTCGGGG
>NZ_JAAGNB010001133.1:0-1767 GCF_010550475.1 Amycolatopsis sp. SID8362 | reverse complement strand
CGGCGCGGGCGTCTCGGCCAGCAGCTCGTCCACGACGTCGGCCGTCCGGCGCTGGTTCAGCTCCGCGTCCGGCGTCAGCACGAGCCGGTGCCCGAGCACCGGGTGCGTGACGTCCTTGACGTCGTCGGGCGTGACGAAGTCGCGGCCGTGGGTGGCCGCGAGCGCCTGCGCCGCCCGGATCAGCGCGATGCTGCCGCGCGGGCTCGCGCCGTACCGGACGGCCGGGTGCGTCCGGCTCGCCGTGGCCAGCCGGACCGCGTAGGACACGATTTCCGGCGCCAGGTGCGACTTGCGGACCTCGGCGATCACGGCCTGCACCGTGCCGAGGTCGAGCACCGGGCGCAGCTCGTCCGGCGTCACGCCGGCGCAGTCGCCCATCACGACCCGCATTTCGGCGTCGTGGTCCGGGTAGCCGACCGAAAGCCGCATCAGGAACCGGTCGAGCTGCGCCTCGGGCAGCCGGTAGGTGCCCTCCAGCTCGATCGGGTTCTGCGTGGCCACCACGAAGAACGGCCGCGGCACGTCCTGGCTGACCGCGTCGACGGTCACCCGCCGCTCGGCCATCACCTCCAGCAGCGCGGACTGCGTCTTCGGCGTGCCGCGGTTGATCTCGTCTGCCAGCACGACGTTCGCGAAGATCCCGCCGGGGTGGAACTGGAACCGCTCGGCGTTCTGGTGGTACACCATCACGCCGGTGATGTCGCCGGGCAGCAGGTCCGGCGTGAACTGGATGCGGTTCCAGCTCGCGCCGACGCTGCGCGCCAGGCAGCGGGCGAGCGTCGTCTTGCCGAGGCCCGGCACGTCTTCGATGAGCAGGTGCCCCTCGGCGAACAGCGCGGCGACGGCGAGGCGGACGAGCTCGGGCTTGCCGCGCACGACCGCCTGGACGTTGTCCGCGATCAGCTCGTAGGCGGCTTTGGGAGTCGGTGTCACGTTTCCTTCTTCGCCTCGGGTTTTCCGGTTTTCTTCAGCAGGCGGCGCGTTCCCAGCAGCGCGAGCGGCCCGAGCACGAACACGAACGCGGGCGTGCCGTTGAAGTGGTCCGAGCCGGTGCCCGCCGACGTCGTGATGGTGACGTCGACCGGGATCGCGCCGACCCAGTAGACGTTCGAGATGGTGAGGTTCGTGGTGCCGCTGCACGGCACGGTCGGGGACGAGGCCGAGCCCAGCGCGGTCGCCTTGCACTTCGCGGCCGCGCCGTTGCCGTTCGCCGTCACGGTGACGATGATCTGCTGGTCCGGCGCGCCCTTGCCCTGGACGTGGGTGATCTTCACCGTCGGCGGTCCCGCGGGCACGCTCACCGTCTTGCGGCCCGGGCTCCCGGTGAGCGCGGCACCCGAGCCGTACCTGGTGACCGCGCGGACGGTGACCGTGACGGACCCGGAAAGCCCGGTGAATGCCGTCGAAGTGCCCGAAACCTGACGCTCCCCCGCGCCGGTCGCGCTCACCAGGTAGTGCACCAGGTCCGCGCCGTGCAGGTCCGGCGCGGACCAGCTCGCCGAGACCTTCCCGCCCGACCCGGTGGTCAGGGTGACCGACGGCGCGCCGGCCGCCTGTCCCGGCGCAGCCGCCTTCGCGCTCGCGCCGGGGCCGCGGCCCGCGGAGTTCTCCGCGGCCACGGTGACCACATAGGACTTCCCGTTGTCCAGTCCACTGACGGTGGCGCGCCGCGCCGTCCCGGAGACCGTCGTCGAGCCGCCCGGCCAGGACACGTGGTACGCGGTGATCCGCGCGCCGTTGTCCGCCGCGCCCGACCAGCTCACCTTG
>NZ_JAAGNB010001081.1:0-2391 GCF_010550475.1 Amycolatopsis sp. SID8362 | reverse complement strand
GAGATCGAGCACCTCGTGCACCTGATGCGCCGCGCGGTCGCCGAGACCGCCCGTGCCCGCTTCGCCGGCCTCGACCTGCGCCCGCTGGCCGACGCCGTCGAAGAGGGCCACCTGGTCGCCACCGGTGAGCGCGTCCCGGCCACGGACGTCCTCGCGGCGCTGCCGGAACTCCCGGTGCTGCACGAGGTCGCCCAGCGGGCGGGCGTGCAGCCGGACGAGCCCGCCGGCCGGATCGCGGCCGCCGTCGAACTCGCCCTCGAATCGCTGTTCCTGGCGCGGCGGCTGGCCAAGGACTCCGACGACACGACGACCGTCTACGGCCGATGACCGCGGTCCCGCTCCCCGACGGCTACTCCTACGGCCCGTGGCACGACGGGCCGGACCCGCTCGCGCCGCCGGCCGACCTGCGTGACGCGCTCGACGAGATCGGCCGCGACGTGATGGCCGGGACGTCGCCGCGCGGCGCGCTGGAGGAGCTGCTGCGCCGCGGCACCGAGCGCACGTCGGGCCTGGACGAGCTGACCCGGCGGCTCTGGCAGCGCCGGTCGCAGATCCAGCGCCGCAACAACCTGAACGGCACCCTGCAGGAGGTCCAGCGCCTGCTTCAGGAGGCCCTCGACGCCGAACGGCGGGACCTGTTCCCGGACCCCGACGACGACGCCCGCTTCCGCGAGGCCCAGCTGGACGCGCTCCCGCCGGGCACCGCGGCCGCGGTCAACGAGCTGGCGAACTACGACTGGCGCTCGGAGCAGGGCCGCGAGAACTACCAGAAGATCCGCGATCTGCTCGGCCAGGAGCTGATGGAGTCGCGGTTCCAGGGCATGAAGCAGGCGCTGCAGAACGCCGGGCCCGAGGACGTCGAGCGGATCAACGAGATGCTCTCCGACCTCAACGACCTGCTCGCCGCGCACGCGCAGGGCGCCGACGACGTCCAGCAGCGCTTCGAGGACTTCATGGCGAAGCACGGCGAGTTCTTCCCGGAGAACCCGCGCAACGTCGAGGAGCTGATCGACGCGCTCGCGGAGCGGTCGGCGGCCGCGCAGCGGATGCTGAACTCGATGTCGGCCGAGCAGCGCGCGGAACTGGCCGAGCTGACCCAGCAGGCGTTCGGCGACCCGCGGCTCGCGCAGCAGCTGTCCCAATTGGACAGTCAGCTGCGGGCCGCGCGGCCGGGCGAGGACTGGACGGGTTCGGAGCGCTTCCGCGGCAAGAACCCGCTCGGCATGGGCGAAGGCGCGCAGGCGATGGCCGACCTGGCCGAGCTGGACGCGCTCGCCGAGCAGCTGGGCCAGTCCTACCCGGGCGCGAGCCTGGACGACATCGACCTGGAGGCCCTCGAACGGCAGCTCGGCAAGGACGCCGGCGTCGACGCCCGACGGCTGTCCGAACTGGAGCGTGAGCTGCGCCGCCAGGGCCTGTTCGAACGGGCGGCCGACGGCACGCTCCGGTTGTCGCCCAAGGCGTTGCGGCGTCTGGGCGAGACGGCGCTGTCCGACGTCGTGAACGCGTTGCGCGGCAAGACCGGCGACCGCGAGACCGAATCGGCGGGCGCGGCGGGCGAACCGACCGGGGCTTCACGGCCGTGGCGGTTCGGGGACATGCAGCCCTGGGACGTCCCCCGCACGATCCGCAACGCCGTGCTGCGTTCGGTGTCGGTGGGGGAGCGCGCGGTCCGGTTGGACGTCGAGGACGTCGAGGTAGTCGAGACCGAACACCGCTCCCGGGCGGCGGTCGCGCTGCTCGTCGACACGTCGTGGTCGATGGTGCAGGAGGGCCGCTGGCTGCCGATGAAGCGCACCGCGCTGGCGCTGCACCAGCTGATCAGCACGCGCTTCCGCAACGACGCGCTGCAGCTGATCACGTTCGGCCGCTACGCGATGCCGGTGGAACTGCCGGAGCTGATCGGGCTGGAGAGCGCGTGGGAGCAGGGCACGAACGCCCACCACGGACTGCTGCTGGCGGGGCAGCACCTGCGGCGGCACCCGGACGCGCAACCGGTGGTCCTGATGGTGACCGACGGTGAGCCGACCGCGCACCTGGAACCGGACGGCGAGGCGGTCTTCGACTACCCGCCGCAGGACCGGACGCTCTTCAAGACACTGTCCGAAGTGGACCGGCTGGCGAAGCTGGGGGCGTCGATTTCGGTGTTCCGGCTCGGTGACGACCCGAGGCTGACGGCGTTCGTGGACCTGATCGCCCGCCGCTCGGGCGGCCGGGTCGTGGCCCCGGACCTGGACGGCCTCGGCGCGGCGGTGGTCGGCGACTACCTGCGAACCCGCCGCCGCTGACGCTTGGCGGGCTACGTGCGGCGGTGACGGCCGTGGCGCGGCCGGTCCTCGTTTGCACGGTGCAGCGACCGTGCGGCGCGAGCCGTGTCGGCGTGGCCGTCGG
>NZ_JAAGNB010001033.1:0-1245 GCF_010550475.1 Amycolatopsis sp. SID8362 | reverse complement strand
CGGCCCCCGACCGCCCGACCGGCCTCGTCGCGCACTGACCGCGCCGCGCCGCGGGCCCGGCCCGCGGCGCAATCGGCCGACCGGCGCAGTTTCCCTGGTGGAATGCGCAATCCGGAGTAACCGAAGATCGCGTGCGGACGGCTATCGTCGACGCACACCTTCGTTTTCGGGAGATCTGGGGTCCGCATGTCGACGTCCGAAATCGCCCGGCCTGCCGGGTTTCTCGGCGGTCTCAACAGCCGCTACCACAACCGAGCGCTCGCGGTCTTCATGCTGATCGTGCTCGCGCACTGGGCCGAGCACATCGTCCAGGCCGTGCAGATCTACGGCTTCGGCTGGCCGGCGGCGAAGGCCCGCGGCGTGCTCGGCATGCCGTTCCCGTGGCTGATCTCCCAGGAGTGGCTGCACTACGGCTACGCGCTGGTGATGCTGGTCTTCCTGTGGGTCCTGCGGCACGGGTTCGGCGGCCGGTCCCGGCAGTGGTGGAACCTCGCGCTGGGCATCCAGTTCTGGCACCACATCGAGCACCTGCTGCTGTTCGTGCAGGCGCAGAGCGGCTGGCGGCTGGCCGGGCAGAAGGTGCCCACCAGCATCATCCAGCTGCTGGTCCCGCGCGTGGAGCTGCACCTGTTCTACAACACGATCGTCACCATCCCGATGATCGTCGCGGTCGTCCTGCACCGGCGCGCCTCGGCCGCCGAGCGCGAGATCACCGGCTGCTCGTGCGGTGTGCCGAGGCAGCCCGCGCTCGCCGCGTCGTGAAACGCGCGCTGGCCCTGCTGGCCTTCCTGGCCGGCTGGCTGCTGCTCAGCGCCACTCCCGCTTCGGCGCACGTCGAAGTCGTCTCGTCGACCCCCGGGGACGGCGCCCGCCTCGGCGCGGCGCCGTCCCTGGTGTCGGTCACGCTGTCGGAGAACGTCGGGATCCAGCCCGGGTCGATCAAGGTCGTCGACCTCACCGGCAAGCAGGTCGACACCGGTCCGGTGTTCCAGCCGGGCGAGGACGCCGAACAGCTCGCGGTGAAGCTCCAGCCCGGTCTCCTGGACGGCAGCTACCTGGTCGAATACGCGTTCGTCTCGGCCGACTCCCACCCGGTCCGCGGCACGTTCGCGTTCGTGGTCGGCACCGGCCCGCTGGTGACGTCGGCGGGCGCGGTGTCCGCGGCCACCGGCACCGACGGCGTCGTCGACGCGGCCTCGACGTCGGCGCGCTGGCTGGCCTACCTCGGCGTCGTCCTCCTCGGCG
>NZ_JAAGNB010000992.1:0-2284 GCF_010550475.1 Amycolatopsis sp. SID8362 | reverse complement strand
CCTTCGGGGGTGGGGGAGCCGGCGCCGCGTCGGAGGCGCTGGCCGGGAACGCCGCCGGTGACGTCGTCGACTCGTTGCCGGGGCGCTCGCTCAAGACGCGGCGGGCCGAGGCGCGGGAGTCGGCGAAGCGGGGGAAGCCGAAGGAGGCCTGGAGCCGCCTGAAGCTCAAGGAGCTCAAGCGTGAGGTGCGCCGTCTCGAGCGGGAAGGGGACTGCGTCGCGGCGGCGACCGGCAAGGTGCGGGAGTTCCTGGCCCGGACGCCGTGCACGTCGTTGGACCGGATGCTGCTGGCGGTCGGCGACGGCCACGGCAACGCCGCGGTGATCTCGGTGGTGCGGGTGGGGTTCCGGTCGAAACGGCAGGCGAAGGAGTTCGAGAAGGTCGAGGCGGTGCAGGGCAGCGGCGACGTGCGGCCGCTGGAAATCGCGGCCGTGCTCGGGATCGCCGGGGTCGCGATGACCGGGCTGCACTACCAGTCGCGCGCGGATGGCTACGGGATGGTGGTCGCCGAGGCCGATGTCGCCACCGGGCGCGTCGATCGCGGGACGCTCGACGCCCTCGCGGACGTCGCCGCCTACCTGCCCGTCAAGTGATCCACGTCATGCTCTGTCACAGCCGTCCACCCCGCGGTGTCTTGAGGCCGAACCAGCCGAAAGAAGGAGACCGCCATGGACCTGGCGCTGTGGATCGCCGCCGGAGCACTCGCACTCGTCGCGCTCGCGGGAGGTGTCAGCAAGGCCTTCCTGCCCCAGGCGAAGCTCGCCGCCGCGCGGGGCGGGGAGTGGACCGCCGAGGCGGCTCCCGGGTTCGTCAAGGGGCTCGGGGTGCTCGAACTGCTCGCCGCCGCCGGGCTGGTGCTGCCGGCGCTGACCGGGATCGCGCCCGTGCTCGTGCCGGTGACCGCCGTCTGCTGGGTGCTGCTCATGATCGGTGCGATGATCACCCACGTCCGGCACGGCAGCGCGAAGTTCGCCCTCTTGAACCTCGCCTACCTCGCCGTGGCCGTGTTCGTCGCCTGGGGGCGGTTCGCGGTCTGACCGCGGCCGGGAAAGGAGCCGACCATGAACGCCACCGACACCTTCGTCGCCCACCGGAACCTGCTGTTCACCGTCGCCTACGAGATGCTCGGGTCCGCGGCCGACGCCGAGGACGTCCTGCAGGAGACCTGGCTGCGGTGGGCGGACGTCGACCTGGCCGACGTGCGCGACGAGCGCGCCTACCTGGTCCGGATCACGACCCGCCTGGCGCTCAACCGGCTGCGCACCATGAAGCGCCGCAAGGAGGCCTACGTCGGCCCCTGGCTCCCGGAACCGCTGCTCACCACCCCGGACGTCGCCGAGAACGTCGAGCTCGCCGAGAGCGTGTCCATGGCGCTCATGCTCGTCCTCGAAACGCTCGCGCCGACCGAGCGCGCGGTCTTCGTGCTGCGCGAGGTCTTCGACTTCGGGTACGACGAGATCGCGGCCGCCGTCGGCAAGACCCCCGCCGCGGTCCGGCAGATCGCGCACCGCGCGCGGCGGCACGTCGACGCGCGGCGCCCGCGCGAGACCGTCTCCGCGCGCGAGACCCGGGCGGTGCTGGAGTCGTTCCAGCGCGCCCTGGAAAGCCGCGACCTGCAAGGACTCCTCGACGTCCTCGCACCGGACGTCGTCCTGATGAGCGACGGCGGCGGCGTCAAGCAGGCCGTGCCGCGGCCGGTCACCGGGGCCGACCGGCTCGCGCGGCTGGTGCTCGGCGGCATCGCCAAGAACGACGCCGCGCTCACCACCGAAGCCACCGTCGTCAACGGCAACCCGGGCCTCACCCTGCGGCTCGACGGCGAGCTCGACGGCGTCATGGCCGTGCGGGTCGAGGACGGGCGCATCACCGGCCTCTACTACGTGCGCAACCCGGAGAAGCTCACCCGCGTCGAGTCCGAAACGCCGCTCACCCTGCGCTAGACGTGCGTCGAGCTGACCGCGAACGCCGTGATGTGCTCGGCCAGCGCGCGGACGCCGTCGTGGGCGCGGTGCTTCTCCGCCTCCAGCTTGAGCGGCCGCAGGCGGTCCTTGGTGCGGACGGACTTGAGCGTCTCGGCCGTGTCGACCGCCTCGGTGCCGATCTCCGCGCCGCGCTCCAGATCGCCCTCGATCAGGTGATCGGTGGCCAGCATGGCCAGGCAGAAGGAGCGGCTGCGGGCCATGTCCTGGTCGTAGCGCTCGACCGCGCGGGTCAGCGCGGCGATCGCGGCCGGGGCGTGGCGGGGGCCGGCGCGCACGGCGAGCGCGGTGCGCACCGTGCCGGT
>NZ_JAAGNB010000932.1:0-2660 GCF_010550475.1 Amycolatopsis sp. SID8362 | reverse complement strand
GGTGGCGTGCGCGGCGGCGCTCGTCGCCGAAGACCTCGCCCCGGGCGCGCGCCGCTGGTGGGTGGCCGGGCAGCGGACGGCCGAGCCCGCCCACGCCCTCGCGCTGGAGCACCTGGACCTCGGGCCGCTGCTGGAGCTGGACGTCCGCCTCGGCGAAGGCACCGGCGCGGTGACCGCACTCCCGCTGCTGATGATGGCGGCGCGCGTCCTGGCCGAGACGGCCACGCACGAGCAGGCCGGCGTCTCCGGCCCCCTCATCACCGCCCCCGCTTCCTGACCCCGAAAAGCCGTGAAGGCCTCCTTACCGGCATTTTTGCCCGGTAAGGAGGCCTTCACGGCTTTTGGGCGCACTCAGCCGAGCTTGACCATCCAGTGGTCGGTGTCGGGGTGGGTGCCCTCCTGGATGCCGGTCAGCTCCTCGCGCAGCTTCATCGTGAAGGCGCCGGGTTGGCCGTCGGCGATGGTGAACTCGCCGCCCGCGTGCTTCACGTGGCCGACCGGGGTGATCACCGCCGCCGTGCCGCAGGCGAACGTCTCGGTGAGCTCACCGGACGCCGACGCCTTCTCCCACTCGTCGGTGGAGATCCGGCGCTCCTCGACCTTGTGGCCGAGCCGCGAAGCCAGCTGCAGCAACGACTTCCGCGTGACGCCCGGCAGCAGCGAGCCGGTCAGCTCCGGCGTGACCAGCCGGGCGTTCTCGCCCGAGCCGAAGACGAAGAACAGGTTCATCCCGCCCATCTCCTCGACCCAGCGCCGCTCGACCGCGTCGAGCCAGACCACCTGGTCGCAGCCCTTCTCGACGGCCTGCGCCTGCGCGACGAACGAAGCCGCGTAGTTGCCCGCGCACTTCGCCGCGCCGGTGCCGCCCGGAGCCGCGCGCACGTACTCCGTCGACAGCCAGACGCTCACCGGCTTCACGCCGCCGGAGAAGTACGACCCGGCCGGGGACGCGATGACCGTGTACACGTAGTCGGCGGCCGGGCTGTTGACGCCCAGGCCGGTCGACGTCGAGATCATGAACGGCCGCAGGTACAGCGAGTCGCCCTGGCGGGTGGGCACCCACCGGGAGTCGACGGCGATGAGCTCGCGCAGCGAGTCGACGAAGACGTCTTCGGGCAGCTGCGGCATCGCGAGCCGCTCGGCCGACTGGCGGAACCGCGCGGCGTTGACGTCCGGGCGGAACGACGCGATCGAGCCGTCCGGCTGGCGGTAGGCCTTGAGGCCTTCGAAGATCGCCTGGCCGTAGTGCAGCACCGACGTCGCCGGGTCGAGCGTGAACGGGGCGTACGGGCCGACCTGGGCGTCGTGCCAGCCCTCGGCCTTCGACCACTTCACGGTGACCATGTGGTCGGTGAAGTAAGTACCGAATCCAGGGGCTTCCAGTACCTCCGCGACACGGTCCGCGCTCGCAGGACTCGGGTGCGGGACAGGGGCGAACTGCGTCGTGGTCGTCATGGCTAGACGATACCCTTTGGTCGGACGCACGTTAGTCGGATGTCCTCGTGTTCCGGGTCTCCCGCGCCCGCGCCGTGACCGCTCTACTATGACGCTGTGACCTACCACTCCACGCAGCCGGTGCCCCGGCCCAAGACCGGCGGGGCGGACGTCAAGACGTTCGCCGCCGCGGTGCTCCTGACGTTCGGCGTCGGACTGCTCGGCATGGTCGGCTGGGCGGTGCTCAGCAGCGGCTTCGGCGGGTTCCTCGGCCTGGTCGGCGGGGTCTTCGGCATCGTCTGGTGGCGGAGCATCCACGGCAAGACCGTGTTCCCGAAGGTGCTCCCGACGAAGTCGGTCGTCATCCTCGCGGTGATCAACGCGGTGCTGGCGCTGGTCCTGTTCCTGACCGCGGGCTGAGCCCGGCCAGCAGTCCCGGGGGCAGCTGCGGCGCCGGCCACGCCGGGTCCGGGCGGAAGTCGGTGTCCGTGCCGTCGAACGGGTAGGTGCCGCGTTCGGCCAGCGCGCCGATCCGCTCGCCCTCTTCGCGCAGCCGGTCGAGCTGCTCCCGCGTCAGCCGGCCGGCGTCGATCGCCACCTCGGCTTCGTCCTCGTCGTCCCAGCGCCACGTGCCGTCCCGGTCGACGACGACGTCGAGCACGCCGTCGATGCGGTCGACCCCCAGCGGGTTCCGGCCGAGCGGGACCTCGAGGTTGACGTACCAGTTCGTGAAGCGGCCCTCGGCGTCGAAGAACCACCAGACCGACGACCATTCGTCGTCGGCGATGCGGCGCAGCGTGGACGTGCGGTGCCAGAAGTCCGGCACCGGCACCCGCGGGATGCGGAACCGCTGCTCCAGGGGCGCTTCCGCCATCGAGCGCCCGTCCACGAGCCTGCTGCCGACGATCGGGGTGCCCGCCGGCAGCCAGGCGAGCAGCACGCGGCCGTCGTCTTCCAGCACGCGCAGCGGGTGGACCTGGCCGATCGAGCCGTCCGGGCGGTGGAACCGTTCGACCACCGTCTGCCCCGGCCGCCAGCGTCGATCAGTCACGCACCCCACTGTACCTGCGCGCGCGTACGCCCAGTAGCAGCTCGGTCACGGTGACCAGACCCGCGGCGACGAGCACCGGCAGCACCGGCAGGAAGTACGCGGCCACCGCGGCGACGGCCAGCCCGGCGAGCCCGGGCACCCCGGCCCGCGTCCGGACCTCGTGGCCCGCGGCGAG
>NZ_JAAGNB010000887.1:0-1621 GCF_010550475.1 Amycolatopsis sp. SID8362 | reverse complement strand
GCCGACGCGTGCCCGAGCACGGCCGCCGCGGCGGACCGGACCAGCTTCACCAGCGCCCGCCGCTGCTCGCCCGCGCTCAACCCCGTCACTTTCACGTGAAAGTGATCCGGAGAGCGCTCCTCCGTGTCACTTTCACGTGAAAGTGCCGCTTGGGAGGTGAGCCAGTAGGTGCGGTGGTCGAACGCGTAGGTGGGCAGGTCGATCCGGCGGCCGGCGGGCAGCGCCCAGTCGACGTCGATGCCGCGGACGGCCAGCTCGGCCAGCGCCTGCCGGACCCGGTCGAGGCCGCCGTGGCCGCGGCGCAGCGCACCGGCGACGACCGCGCCCGGCGCCGTCTGCTGCATCCCCAGCGTGAGCACCGGGTGCGGGCTCAGCTCGACGAACGCGGTCCAGCCCTCGGCCAGCGCGGCCCGCAGCGCCGGGTCGAACAGCACCGGCTGACGCAGGTTCGTGAACCAGTACTCCGCGTCCAGCCCGGTGGTGTCGAACGCCGACGCGGTCACGGTCGAGATGAACGGGACGTCGGCCGGGCGCGGCCGGATCGGCGCGAGGTCGGCGAGCAACCGCTCCCGCAGCGAGTCGACCTGCGCGGAGTGGGACGCGTAGTCCACCGGGATCCGCTTCGCGTGCTCGCCGCACTTCTCGACCAGTGCGTCCAATGCGGACGGTTCCCCGGACACCACGACGGACGCGGCGCCGTTGACCGCGGCGATCGAAAGGCCCGGCGTCAGCAGCTTTTCGACGTCGGCGAGCGGCAGCCGGACCGAAACCATGCCGCCCTGACCGGACAACGCGGCCAGCGCCCGGCTGCGCAGCGCCACCACGCGCGCGCCGTCCGAAAGGGACAGCGCGCCCGCGACGCAGGCGGCGGCGATCTCGCCCTGGCTGTGCCCGAGCACCGCCGCGGGCCGGACGCCGTGGGCTTCCCACAGTGCCGCCAGCGACACCATCACCGCCCACAGCGCGGGCTGGACGACGTCGACGCGGTCCAGCTCGTCCCCGCGGCGCAGCACGCGCAGCAGGTCGAAGTCGGTGAACGGCAGCAACGCGGCCGCGCACTCGGACAGCCGGGCGGCGAACACCGGAGACGTTTCCAGCAGCTCGCGGCCCATCCCGGCCCACTGCGAACCCTGGCCGGGGAAGACGAACACCGCGTCCGGCCCGGCGTCCGCGACCCCGGTGACCACAGTGGACACCTCTTCGCCGGCGGCCAGCGCGGCGAGCCCGCGACGGCGGTCGGAGCCCAGAACGACCGCGCGGTGCTCGAACCGGCTGCGCGAAGCCAGCAGCGAGTGGGCGACGTCGAGCGGGTTCTCGTCCACAAGGGACAGCAAGCGCGCGGCCTGCCCCCGCAACGCCGTGGCGCTCCGGGCGGACAGCACCCACGGCGCGTCGGGGACGTCGGAAGAAGGGGCCACCGATTCCGCCGCGGGCGCCTCTTCCAGGATCACGTGTGCGTTGGTCCCGCTGACCCCGAACGACGACACCCCGGCCCGTCGCGGCCGCTCCCCGGCTGGCCACGGCCGCGGCGACGTCAGCAGCGAAACCGCGCCGGACGTCCAGTCCACGTGCGGCGACGGCTCGTCGGCGTGCAACGTCTTCGGCAGCACGCCGTGCCGCA
>NZ_JAAGNB010000848.1:0-736 GCF_010550475.1 Amycolatopsis sp. SID8362 | reverse complement strand
CTGCGCCGACCGGCTCGGCTGGGCGGGCGACGTCGTGGACCTCGCCCGCCGGCTGCGCGACCCGGTGCTGGAACTGCTCGGCAGGCGGCTGCGGCTGGTCGCGCTGCTGGAGACCGGGGCGGTCACCGAAGCCGACACCGAGGCCCTCGCCTTCGACCACGTCGCCACCGCGCTGGACCAGCCGTTCTACCGCTGGTACCCGCCGCTGTGGCGGGGCATGCGGGCGCTGCTGGAAGGCCGGTACGACGACGTCCGGGCCGCCCTCGACCGGACCGAGGAGCTGGGCCGGGCCTCCGGCAGCGCCAACGCGCTGGTGCTCGCCGCGACCCAGCGCTGGTGCCTGCTCACCGACACCGGCGACCAGGCGGAGCTGGCCCGGTTCAGCGCCGACGCCGGCCTGGAGGACATCCCGGGGATCTGGCCGCAGGTCACGCTCTCCCTGCTGGCCGCGCAGCTCGACAGGCACGACGAAGCGCGGGCTCGCCTGTCCGCCGTCGCACCCCGGCTGGCGGCGGCGCCGCGGGACTCCGAGTGGCTGCCGATGCTCACCCAGGCCGCCGACGCGATCGCCTTGACCGGCCCGCACCCGGCGGCACGCCCGATCTACGACTGGCTGACGCCGTACGCGGATCTGTTCGTGGTCGAAGGCATCGGGGCCGCGGTCCGCGGACCGGTGCACCGGTACCTCGCCCTGCTGGCCGACGCGCTGGGCGAACCCGCGGCGGCCGGCGACCAC
>NZ_JAAGNB010000800.1:0-1791 GCF_010550475.1 Amycolatopsis sp. SID8362 | reverse complement strand
GTGGCGGCGCTCGCGCTGGCGTGGGTCCCGTGGCGCTCGGCGCGCCACGCGGTGCCGGTGCTGGACCTGCCCGCCCTGCGCGTCCCGACGCTGTGGCTGGCGTGCGCGACGACGGGCGTGTTCGCGGCCGGCTTCGCGGCGATGCTCTTCGGCAACGTCCTGTTCCTGACCTCGATCTGGCACGACTCGATCCTGGTCGCGGGCCTGTCACTGGCCCCGGGCCCGCTGATGGTGGTCCCGGTGTCCATCCTCGGCGGCCGTTTCGTCCACCGCTTCGGCCCGGGCCCGGTGGTCGCCCTCGGCGCGGTGTCGTTCGGCGCGGGTGCGCTGATCTGGGTGCTGCGCATGGACGCGACCCCGGACTACGCGGCGTCGATGCTGCCCGGCCAGCTGCTGACGGGTGTGGGCGTGGGGTTGATCCTGCCGAGCCTGTCGGGCGTGGTGGGCACGGTCCTGCCGCCGCCGAGGTGGGGTGCGGGGTCGTCGATGGTGACGACGATGCGGCAGATCGGCACGGTGCTGGGGACGGCGGTGCTGGTGGCGGTGTTCGCGGGAACACCGGACCTGGCGGACTTCCGGCGCGGGTGGCTGGTGGTGGTCGCGACGGCGATGGCGACATGTTTGGGCGGCTTGCTGATCGCGGCGCGGCGGCGGACGGACCACTACGTGGAGCCCCAGGCCCCGTCCAGTGCCGCGAGCCCGTCGCCGATCCTCTCCACCGGGATCGAGCCATAACCCAGCACCAATCCGGGCAACGGAAAACCGCCGCACAGATCGGAAAGCGTCTGCACCGCCACCCCCGCGGCCGACGCGCGGGCGGCGATCGGCTCCAGGTCGGCGTCCGCCAGCGCGCACAAGTGCAGGCCCGCCGCCGACGGGACCACCCGCAGGCGGCCCGCGAACCGGCGGTCCAAAGTGGACACCAGCCGCTCGTGCCGTTCCGCGTACACCTTCGTCGCCCGGCGGAGGTGCCGCGCGAACAAGCCCTCGTCGATGAACCGGGCCAGCGCCGCCTGCGCGGACAGGTCGCCGTGCCAGTCCGAAAGCTGCCGGGCGTGGCGCAGCGCCTCCCGCAGCGAGGGCGGCGCCACCAGGAAACCCAGGCGCAGCATCGGAAGCAGCGTCTTCGAGAACGACCCCACGTACGCCACCCGACCGTCGCGGTCCAGGCTCTGCAACGGCTCCAGCGGCCGGTCCGAAAACCGGAACTCGCTGTCGTAGTCGTCCTCGACCACGAGCGCGTCCGCGCGCGAAGCCCACGCCAGCAGGGCCGTGCGCCGGGTCAGTGACATCGGCGTGCCGAGCGGGAACTGGTGGGACGGCGTCACGTACACCAGCTTCGTGCGCGGCGGCAGCGCCGAGACGTCGAGGCCTTCGCCGTCCACCGGCACGCCGACGACTTCGGCGCCGTGCGAGGCGAACAGCAGCTTGGCCAGCCGGTAGCCGGGCTCTTCGACGGCGACGCGGTCGCCCGGGGACAGCAGCACGCGGCACAGGAGGTCCAATGCCTGCTGCGCGCCTTGGGTGACGAGGACGTCGTCGGCGGCCGCGCGTACCGAACGGGAAACGCCGGCGTGCCGGGCGATCGCCGCGCGCAGGGCCGGATGGCCGGCCGGGTCGGCGTAGTGGGCGACGCTGTCGCGGAGTTCGCGCGCCAGGAAGCGCCGCCAGGTTTCGAGCGGGAACAGCGCGGCGTCGGGGATGCCGACGCGGAAGTCGAAGGGCGGTGCCTCGGCGAAGGCGGCGACCGGCGGCGGCAGCGAGCGCCACACCGGCTTCGGGCGCGGTCCC
>NZ_JAAGNB010000761.1:0-632 GCF_010550475.1 Amycolatopsis sp. SID8362 | reverse complement strand
GCACTGGCCGCGGACGCCGCCGACAGCCTCCGGCGCGGCGAGCTGGTCCGCTGGCCGCAGGCCGACCGCGCCCGCACGATCGCCGACGGCCTGCGCTCGCAGCCGTCCGAGCTGACCTTCGCGCACCTGCGGGAGGTCGTCGACCAGATGGTCACGGTCACCGAGGACGAGATCCGCGAAGCCGTGCGCGTCCTGGCCCGCCAGGCCCGCCTCGTCGCCGAGCCCAGCGGCGCGGTGACGACGGCGGCGTACCTCTTCCACGCCGAGGAGCTGCCGGCGGGCAAGACGGTCGTCCTGGTCTCCGGCGGCAACGCCGACCCGGCGATGTTCGCCGAGATCCTCGCGGGCTAGGAGCCGGCGACCGGGGTCCCGCCGCCGCGCACGTGCGTCGGCGGGCCCTCGACGCCGCAGTGGTAGCACTCGCCCAGGTGGGGGCACTCGTCGTCGGGCTTGGCCTTCGACGGCGGCTCGAGGACGCCGTTGTGGATGCCCAGCGCGATCAGCCCGCCCGCGATGGCCAGCGCGGCGCAGATGACCAGCGCCGTCCGCCAGCCCGCGGTGAGCGCCACCGGGTCCGCGTACGCCTCGCCGGTCAGCCCGGCCGCTGCGGGCAGCACCGCCACCGCCAGGAG
>NZ_JAAGNB010000710.1:0-1910 GCF_010550475.1 Amycolatopsis sp. SID8362 | reverse complement strand
AGGTCGACCGGCTCGCGGACGCCCAGCCCGGCGCCGTCGGTGCGGGCCAGCAGCAGCAGCGAGTTCACCAGCTGCCCGGCGCGCTCGGTCGCGTCGCGGACCACCCCGCCCATCCGGCGCAGCTCGGCTTCGTCGGCGTCGTCGTCGGCGAGGGTGACGTCGAGTTCCGTGCGGATCACCGACAACGGCGTCCGCAGCTCGTGGCTCGCGTTCGCGACGAAGTGCCGCTGGGCGTCGAACGCGGCCTGGAGCCGGTCCAGCATGTCGTCGAACGTCTCCGCCAGCACGGCCAGTTCGTCGCGCGGGCGCACCTCGCCGATCCGTTCCCCCAGCGACTCGACCGACAGCCGCCGCGCGGTGCCGGTGATCTCGCGCAGCGGCAGCAGGACGCGGGAGGTGAACGTCCAGGCGAGGATCGCCGCGGCCGCCACCACGAAGAGGAACGCGATCGACCCGAACAGCAGCATCCGGTTCCGGGCGTGCACCCGCAGGGACTCGGCGAGCGTCGAGGCGTCGACCGTGACGCCGTCGACGACCACCGTGCTGCCCGGCGGCATCTGCGGCACGGCGTCGAGCGAATCCCGCACCAGCGTCCAGGCCAGCCAGAGCAGCAGCAGGCTGACGACGGCGACCAGCACGGTCGCCAGCAGGGTGATCCGGGCGCGGAGGCTGCGGGTGCCCGGCAGGTTCACGCGCGTGGCGCGCCGGGCTCCGGCACCCGGTACCCGGAGCCGACGACGGTCTCGATGATCCCCGGCTCGCCGAGCTTCTTGCGCAGCGTCATGACGGTGACCCGGACGGTCGTGGTGAACGGGTCGGCGTTCTCGTCCCACACCCGTTCGAGCAGCTCTTCGCTGCTGACGACGGACCCGGCGGCCGACAGCAGCACCTCGAGGACGCCGAACTCCTTGCGCGTCAGCTCGACCGGCCCGCTCGCCCGCCGCACGGTCCGCTTGGCCGGGTCCAGCTCGACGTCCCCGGCGGTGAGCAGCGGCGGCGCGGCCGGCGTGGCGCGGCGGCCGAGCGCCCGGACGCGGGCGACCAGCTCGGGGAAGGCGAACGGCTTCGCGAGGTAGTCGTCGGCGCCGAGGGAAAGCCCTTCGACGCGGTCGGACACCGAACTGCTCGCGGTGAGCATCAGCACCCGGGTCAGCTCCCCGGACGCGACGATCTCGCGGCACAGCTCGTCCCCGGACATCCCGGGCAGGTCGCGGTCCAGCAGCACGACGTCGTACCGCGTGACGGCGGCCTTCTCGTGCCCGTCGTCACCGGTGAGCGCCACGTCCACGGCCATGCCTTCGCGGCGCAGGCCACGGGCGATCGCGTCGGCCAGGGGTTCTTCGTCCTCGACTACCAAAACTCGCACGAGCCCACAATCCCATATTTTCCTGAGAGTGCCCTTTAAGGATGAAGCTTGTTCTGGTTAGGCCGCCGCGCCCCGCCCACACGCTGCTGATCAGCGCAAAGTCATGCGGCGGCCGACGGCTGAACAAGCTTCACATGGGCTCGGCCCAGCGCAGCGCGAACCACAGCCGCATCCGGGTCTCCGGGTCCGCCAGATCCACGCCCAAAGCCCGCTCGACCTGCGCGATCCGGTGCCGGACGCTGTTGCGGTGCACGCCCAGCTCCGCGGCCGTCGGCTCCCACCCGCCGTGGTGGGCCAGCCACGTCCGCAGCGTCCGCACCAGCGCACGGTCCCCGGCTTCGTCGAGGGCCACCAGCGGCGCCAGGGTCTTCTCCGCGAAGCTCCGGGAAGCGTCCGGCGGCAGCAGCGCGTCGAAGTCCGGCGCGCCGGTTTCCGCCACCACCGGACGGCCCAGCGCCCGGGCCCGCGCCAGCAGCAGCTCCACCTCCGCCCCGGCCGACGCCGCCCGGGAAGCGGGCACGGGCGAACCCACGGCCGCCAGCCA
>NZ_JAAGNB010000651.1:0-1214 GCF_010550475.1 Amycolatopsis sp. SID8362 | reverse complement strand
CGGCGGCGCCGCGTCCTGGCTGCGCACCCGCCGCACCCAGCAGGACGCCGTGCTCGCCGAGCTGTCCGGCGCCGGGTTCGAGAGGGTGTCCCGCGTCGAGCACCGCGCCGTCGAACCGGTCGGGCTGCCCGCGCTGCTGGAGATCGCCGCGGAGCTGTACCGCGACGGCGACCCGCTGGCCGGCGACGGCACCCCGGTCACCCCGCTGCTGCGCGTACGGCGGGCGCCGGACGGGTACACCCTGCGCATCGCGATCCCGCTGACGCGGGACACCGAGGTCGACCTCGCCCGCGTCGACGACGACCTGGCGATCACCGTGGACGGCTTCCGCAGGCTCATCGCCCTGCCGGAGTCGCTGCGGCCGTGCCGGATCACCGGCGCGGAATCCGATGCCGACGGCCTGGTCGTGAGCCTGGCCGGGAACCGGGGACGCGGGTGAGCGAAGAGGACGAGACGGCCGGGCCGCGGCTCGCGGAGGAGATCCGCCTGCTGGCCGAGCTGGTCGTGGAGAAGGCCGCGCCGTGGCTGGAGGGCGTCGTCGCCGCCGGGCACGGCGACCCTGACCAGGCGAAACCGGACGGCTCGGCGTGCGGCTGGTGCCCGCTCTGTGCGATCGTCGCGGTGGTGCGAGGTGAGCGCCCCGAACTCGTGGCCCGCGTGCTGGAACAGCTGGCCCAGCTCGTGGCGTTGCTCCGGGCGGTGCTCGCGGACCGCTGGGAACCGGACGAGGGCGTGCACATGCCCGGGTTCCGGCCCGCGCCGCGGCCCCCGGCGGATGCCTCGGTCTCGGTGCGGGTCCAGCACATCGCCGTCCGCAGGCGTGACGAGTGGGAGAACTGAGTGCGGACGATAGGGGTGGACGTCGGCGGGACGAGCGTCCGGGCCGGCGTCGTGGACGAGCGCGGCTCCCTGCTCGACACGGCGCGCGTCGGGACGCCGAGCGAGGAAGGCGCCCTCGAGGACGCCATCGCGGGCGTCGTCGAGGACCTGCGCAACCGGCACGACGTGGCCGGGGTCGGCCTGGCCGTGGCCGGCTTCGTGGCCCGCGACCGCCGGTCGGTGATGTTCGCACCACACCTGGCCTGGCGCGGCGCCCCGGTCGCGGACCGGATCGAGAAGCGCGTCGGCCTCCCGGTGCTGCTGGAACACGACGTCAACGCGGCGATGGTCGGCGAGCACCGCTTCGGCGCGGCCCGCGGCGCCCACGTGGCGGC
>NZ_JAAGNB010000600.1:0-1773 GCF_010550475.1 Amycolatopsis sp. SID8362 | reverse complement strand
CGCGGCCGCCGACGCGCTCGTGGCGCGGTGGCCCGAGAGCAAGCGGGACATCGGCCTGAGCCGGGTGTTCCGCGTCAACACCGAGGCGCTGAACGAGATCGCGGGCGAGTTCCTGTGGGAGTCGGGCGGGAAGTGGGCGCTGTTCCGGGCCGGGCTCAGCCTCGGTGAAAGCGGGTTGGTCGCGCAGGCCAGGGACCACTTCGCACGGCTGCGGGCCGACGCCCTCCGGAAGCTGGGCGCCGATCACCCCTACACGCTGGCGGTCCGCTTCGAACTCGCGCTGTGCGTTGGACGGGCCGGGGACCCGGCGGGGGCGATCACCGCGCTCGAGGAGCTGCTGGCCGACCGGGCGCGGGTGCTCGGCCCTGATCATCCCGACACCCTCGTCACCCGGGTCAGCCTCGCCAAACGGCGGGGACAGGCCGGAGACGCGGCCGGGGCCATCGCCGAATTCGAAGCGCTGCTGGCCGATTGGACGCGGGTGCTCGGGCCGGATCACCCGCACACGATGATCACCCGGCACGAGCTGGCTCACTGGTGCGGGTCGGCGGGGGATCCGGCGGGTGCGGTGGCGGCGTTCGAGGAGCTGCTGGCCGATCGGGCGCGGGTGCTCGGCCCTGATCACTCCGACACGCTCATCACCCGCAGCGACCTTGCTCGTTGGCGGGGACTGGCCGGGAACCCGGCAAGTGCCGTCAGTTCGCTCGAAGAGCTGGTGGCCGACTGGGTGCGCGTGGCGGGGCCGGATCACCCGCACACGTTGTTCACGCGGCATGAACTGGCTCATTGGCGGGGCCGGGCGGGGGATCCGGTGGGTGCGGTGGGGGCCTTCGAGGAATTGCTCGGCGATCGGGCGCGGGTGCTGGGGCCTGAGCACCCGGACACCGTCGTTACCCGCGGCGGTCTCGCCTTTTGGCAGAACCGCCTTCGGGGCCGGGCTGAGCCGCCGTCGGCGGGCTCGCGGTGACCGGGTCGAGGTGGTGGCGTACGTCCTCGGCCGAGGGGCTGGTGGCCGATCGAGCGCGGGCGCTGCGGCAATCTCGCCCGTTGGGCGAGCCGCCGTCATCGGGCTCGCCGTGACCGGGTCGAGCAGGTGGCGTAAGTCCTCGTCGAGGAGCTGCTCGGCGATCGGGCGCGGGCGCTGGGGGCCTGAGCACCCGGACACCCTCGTCAGTCTCGCCTATTGGCGGAACCGCCTTCGGGGCCCGGTTGAGCCGCCGTCATCCGACTCGCGGTGACCAGGTCGAGCAGGCGGCGCACCTCGTCCGCCTCCGGGATGCCGAGTTCGGTGTACGCCGCCAGTGCGGCTTCGAGGTGCGCTTTCGCCTCGGCGTGCTCCCCGGCCGCCCGGTGGGCCGTGCCCAGGCCGCGGTGGGCGACGGCTCGTTCGCGGAGGTGGCCGGTTCGCTCGGCGAGGGCCAGTGCTCGCTCGTACAACGCGGTGGCCTCGGCGCCGGTCTTCGTGGCCGCGAATTCGTTGAGTGCCGAGACTTCGAGGTTCGTGTCGCCGCCGGTCTTCGCGAACTCCAGGGCGCGGCGGAAGTGGTCGTCGGCCTCCTCGGAGCGGCCCAGGCCGGCGTACGCGCCGCCAAGTGCGGCCAGTACCGGTCCGCCGAGGCCGCCTGAGCCGAGGTCCAGGGCGATCCGGCCGCTCCGCCGCAGGTAGCCGATCGCCGCGTCGTGGTCGCCGCACCAGCGGTGGTGCTCGCCGGTGTTGCACAGGGCGATGCCCTCGAGCAGGGCGTGGCCGGTCCGGCGCGCGGCGGCGAGCGC
>NZ_JAAGNB010000557.1:0-1348 GCF_010550475.1 Amycolatopsis sp. SID8362 | reverse complement strand
GGTTCGGTGCCGGTCGGCTGCGGTGGCGGTGTGGGCCGGGTGTGTGGTGGGTGGTCGGCTGGCTGGCCGGGCTCGTCTCGCGTCGGCGGTTCGGTGCCGGTCGGCTCCGGTCGTGGTGCGGTCCGGGCGAGCAGCGGATGGCCGGCCGAGCCGGCGCTCCAGCCGCGTGGTGTCCGGCCGACCAAGCCCAACCAACTCCCCACCCAAGATCCGCGATGACCGAAGCACCACGGCTGCTGGTGCTCTGGTGCCCCGACTGGCCCGTCGTCGCCGCCGGAGCCGCCGCCGGCACCCCGCC
The DNA here is from genome assembly GCF_010550475.1 of Amycolatopsis sp. SID8362. Taxonomy (NCBI): domain Bacteria; kingdom Bacillati; phylum Actinomycetota; class Actinomycetes; order Pseudonocardiales; family Pseudonocardiaceae; genus Amycolatopsis; species Amycolatopsis sp. SID8362. The sequence goes on along the minus strand of NZ_JAAGNB010000557.1, from coordinate 1,050 downwards.
GACCACCCCCGCCGCCGTCTTCTCCGCCAACCGGGTCGTTGCCTGCTCCGCGGCCGCGCGCGCCAACGGGGTCGGGCGGGGGATGCGGCGGCGGGATGCCCAGTCGCGCTGTCCCGGGCTCGTCGTGCACCAGCACGACCCGGACCGCGATGCGCGGCTCTTCGAACCCGTCGCCGCCGCTGTCGAAAGCCAGGCCGTCGGGGTCGAGGTCGTGCGGCCCGGGCTCGTCGCCGTGCCCGTCACCGGCGCTGCCGGGTACTTCGGCGGGGAAGCCGCGCTCGCCGAGCTGCTCATCGACGAAGTCGCCGCGCGGGCCGGGGTCGAATGCCAGGTCGGGATCGCCGACGGGCTCTTCGCCGCGACCCTCGCCGCTCGCCGGTCGGCGCTCGTGCCGCGCGGGGATGCGCGAAAGTTCCTCGCGCCGCTCGCGATCAGTGAGCTGGACCAGCCCGGCGACGATCGCGGTGAGCTGGTCGCCTTGCTGCGGCGGCTCGGGTTGCGGACCCTCGGCGCGTTCGCCGCGCTCGCCGAACGGGACGTCGCGGGCCGGTTCCCGAAGGACGCCATCACCGCCCACCGGCTCGCCCGCGGTCTTTCCGAACGCCCGCCCCTGCGCCGCGCGCTGCCGCCGGACCTGTCGGTCACCGAAACCTTCGAGCACCCGCTCGCCCGGATCGACGAAGCCGCGTTCGTCGCGAAGACGCTCGGCGAACGCTTCTTCGCCGGGCTCGCCCGCCACGGCCTCGCCTGCACCCGGCTGGCCGTCGTCGCCGTCACCGAAGCCGGCGAGGAACGCGTCCGCGTCTGGCGCTGCGCCGAACCGCTGACCGCCCGCGCGACGGCCGACCGCGTGCGCTGGCAGTGCGAAGGCTGGCTCAACGCCCGTGACCGGCCCACTGCCGGCATCGTCCGGCTGCGCCTCGACCCTGAAGAAGTCGTCGGCGGGCAGGCGCTGCAGCTGCAGTTCGGGTCGCTGGGCCGCGACGCCGACGCCGCCGAGCGCGCCGGCCGCGCCCTGGTCCGCATCCAGGGCCTGCTCGGCCCGGACGC
>NZ_JAAGNB010000514.1:0-681 GCF_010550475.1 Amycolatopsis sp. SID8362 | reverse complement strand
GCGGCGGCGTCCTGGAGCGCGCGCGAGTACCTGGGACTGCGCGGCCTGGAGCCCGGCGCCCCGGCCGACGCCGTCGTCTACGACCGGGATCCGCGGACGGACCTCGAACAGCTCGCCGCTCCGGTGGCGGTCGTGCTGCGGGGCCGGTGCGTGCGTCACAACCGGGCGCCGGGATTCGTCGAATGACCGTGACCAGCGCGATCGTGCACGAACGGCGGCAGCTGACCGGCCTCGCCTACCGGCTGCTGGGCTCGCTGAGCGACGCCGAAGACGTCGTCCAGGAGGCCTTCGGGCGGTGGTACGCGCTGTCCGCGCCGCAGCGCGAGGCGATCGAGTCGCCCGGCGCGTGGCTCACGACGGTCGCCGCCCGCCTCTGCTTGGACCTGCTCGGCTCGGCGCGGGTCCGCCGCGAGCGGTACGTCGGCGAGTGGCTCCCCGAGCCCGTGCCCGATGACCCGCTCGCCGATCCCGCCGACCGCGTCGCGCTGGCCGAGTCGGTCACCATGGCGTTCCTCGTCGTGCTGGACGCGATGACCCCGGCCGAGCGGGTGGCGTTCGTCCTGCACGACGTCTTCGGCTACCCGTTCGCCGAGGTCGCGGCGGTCCTCGACCGGTCGGTGCCCGCCTGCCGCCAGCTCGCCTCGGCCGCGCGGCGCCGGGTCCGGGTGGTCCGGGAACCGG
>NZ_JAAGNB010000464.1:0-2692 GCF_010550475.1 Amycolatopsis sp. SID8362 | reverse complement strand
CAGCGTCCCCAGCAGGCCCCGCCCGCTTCGCCGCCGGAGGGCTTCCGCCAGCCGCGTGGCGGCCGGCCGGTGCCGCCGCCCGGCCGTGAGCCGGACCTCATCACCCACCACGCGCACAACGGCACCGACGACTTCGGGCGCGACCCGTACGACGACGGCTACGACGACGCCGCCTTCAACGAGTTCGCCGACGACGTCGAGCCCCAGGAGGAGCTCGACGAAAACGGCAAGCGGGTCCTGACGCCGGCGCAGAAGAAGAAGCGCCGCTGGAAGATCGTCCGCCGGGTGGCCTACGCCTGCGTCGGCCTCTTCTTCGTGGTCCCCGCGATCGCGTTCGTCATCACGTACTTCCTGGTCGACGTGCCGACGCCGGAGAGCATCAAGTCGCTGCAGAACCAGCCGATCACCTACTACGACGCCGGTGGCCAGGTGATGGGCCGCGAGCTCCCGCCGGGCGGCGACCGCCAGCTGCTCAAGCCGGGCGAGGTCCCCGAGGTCGTCAAGCACGCGGTGTACTCGGCCGAGGACGCGACGTTCGAGACCAACTCCGGCTTCGACGTCACCGGCATCCTGCGCGCGGTCTGGAACCAGGTTTCCGGCGGCCAGGGCGGTGGTTCGACCATCTCCCAGCAGTACATCAAGCAGGCCACGCAGAACGACGCCCCGACGCTGACCCGCAAGTGGACCGAGCTGGCGAAGTCGTTCAAGATGAACAACCAGCAGTCCAAGGAAGAGATCATCACTTCCTACCTGAACATCGTCTACTTCGGCCGCGGCGCGAACGGCATCCAGGCGGCCGCGAAGGCGTACTTCAACAAGGACGCCAAGGACCTCAACGCGTCCGAGGCCGCGCTGCTGGCCGGCCTGATCCAGGGTCCGGGCCGCTCGGAAAACCAGCCGTACGCGCAGAAACGCTGGACGTACGTGATGGACCAGATGGTCGCGAACAAGTGGCTGCGCGCGGACGAGCGCGCCGCCGCCCAGTTCCCGACGCCGATCGCGAAGAACGCGAACAGGGAGGAAAACTCCGGGAAGATGACCTACCAGCTCCAGCAGCGGGTCAAGGACGAGCTGGCGGCGAAGGGTTACGACGAGAACAAGCTGTTCTCCACCGGAGCGAAGATCTACACCACGATCGACCCGGCGGCGCAGGCCGCGGCGGAACAGGCCGCCCAGGAGGGCATGAAGGGCCAGACCGACGAGAACCTGCTCAACGCGCTGGTCGCGGTCAACCCGAAGAACGGCGGCGTGATCGCCTACTACGGCGGGCCGGAGCTGGTGAAGGACGCGAACGGCAAGGACCAGATCGGCCAGGACCGGGCGAACCAGGCGAGAAACCCGGGTTCGTCGGTGAAGGCGTTCGACCTCACGGCGTTCCTCAAGATGGGCAAGGGCCTCGGCGAGACGTTCGACGGCTCCAACAACCGGGTGCTCGGCGGCCGCACGGTCCGGAACGCGGGTGACAGCGCCAGCTGCGGCAAGGACTGCACGGTCGCCAAGGCCATGGAGATCTCGGCGAACACCGTGTTCTACGACATGGTCCTGAACGTGACGAAGCCGTCGCGAGTCGCGGAAGCGGCCAAGGAAGCCGGAGTCAAGGTGGCGCCGGACGGCAAGAGCGTCCTGTACACCGACGACAACAACATCTCGCTCGGCGGTGGTGGCACGGCCGTGACGCCGGAGGACATGGCGGCCGCGTACTCGTCGTTCGCCAGCGGCGGCACCTACCACGAACAGCACTTCGTCGCGAAGCTGACGAACAACCAGGACGAAGTCGAGTTCGACGAGAACAACATCAAGACCAACCCGGCGTTCGACGACGACGCGGCCAAGAGCCGGCAGATCGCGGGCAACGTCACCGAGGCGCTCGTCCCGGTCATCAACCACTCGAACCTGAAGTGCCCGACCGGCCACGAGTGCGCCGGCAAGACCGGTACGCAGCAGTACACCGCCAAGGACGACGACCCCGCGTCGTACAAGGACCGCAACGCGCAGACCTGGATGGTCGGCTACACGCCGTCGGTGTCGGCCGCGGTCTGGGTCGGCGGCGACGGCAACAAGCCGCTGCACGACCCGAAGAACAAGCCGATCTTCGGTGCCACCATCGCCGGTCCGACGTGGCAGAACTTCATGAACCTCTACCTCAAGGGCAAGCCGGCGGAGAAGTTCGACAAGGTCGCGCCGATCGGCAAGGACGTCAACGACGTGACCACGACGCCGACGAAGACGTCGGAGGCGCCGAGCACGACCACGACGCCGCCGAGCACCACCGAAACCCCGCCCAGCACCGAGTCGTCGGACTCCGAAACGACCACGCCCCGGACGAGCCGGAGCCGGCCTGGGCCGGGTAGTACCCCGACGTTCCCGCTGGGCAACACCACGGGTGGTGGTGGCGGAGTCGCTGCCCCACCGGGCGCAGGCCCGGGCTAGCCCGCAGGGCCCTCCGCGATCGCGCGGAGGGCCCTGAGCCGTTTTCGGGGTGATCAACCGGCAACCCGCGGGGGTCACAAGCGTCCTTTTCCTAGAGGGGGTGGCGATCGTCGCTGCCCGCGAACCTGGAGGACTGCCCCGTGCCCGACGATCGATCCCGCTCCTGGCCGCCGGGCCAGGGTCCTGATCCGCGCCGTCGTGGGCCCTCCGCACCGCAGGGCTCGTACGGCCAGGGACCGCGGCGCCCGGTGCCCCCGCCGCC
>NZ_JAAGNB010000415.1:0-1787 GCF_010550475.1 Amycolatopsis sp. SID8362 | reverse complement strand
GTCGTCGCGGACGGCGAGGACGTCAAGGCCGCCTGGCTGGGCCCGGGCGCGACCGCCGACGTGGTCATCTTCGACCTGCACCTCGGCGGCCCCGCGCCCGCGTTCGGCGACCTCCGACGGCTGGCCGAGGCCGGGCGCCGGGTCGTCGTCTACTCGATGCGCTCGGACGACGACGTCGCGCTGCAGTGCCTCGAACTCGGCGCGCTCTGCTTCCTGACGAAGGCCGAAGGCGCCGATCACCTGGTGGAGGCGACGCGGGCCGCGGCGCAGGACCGGCCCTACACGCCGCCGTCGCTGGCCGGGGCGCTCGCCGGGGACCGGTCGGAGACGCGGCCCGCGCTCTCGGCGCGCGAGGCCGAGGTGCTCGTCGAGTGGTTCCAGTCCGAGTCGAAGGAGTTCGTCGCGCTCCGGCTCGGGATATCACCCAGCACGGTGAATTCGCACCTCGAACGGATCCGCGTCAAGTACGCGCGCATCGGCCGGGAGGCGCCGACGAAGGCCGCGCTCGTCGCGCGCGCCATCCAGGACGGCCTGATCGGAGTCGACGATCTGTGAACCCCGCGTGTGGTACAAACAGCCCATACCGCCGGTGCGGCATCCGGGTTAGCGTCCCGCTGACGGAGCCGCGAGGGCGCCCCGCCGGGTTGCCGCGACTGTCCTGGGGGCCGGCCGCGGCGCTCCGGCTCCGCCCCGCCGGAACCCGTCCGGCGGGCTGCACGAGGAGATCCATGAAGCACGTCCGCACCACCGCCCTGCTCGCCGCCATCGGCGCCGCCTTCCTGCTTTCCGCGTGTGGTGGTGAGTCCGGCCAGGCGACTCCCGCCACGCCGTCCGGGACCTCGGCCGCCCCGTCGCCGGCCGCCACCGAGTCGTCGACGGCCGCGGCCGCCCCGGCGGGCGACGTCACCAAGCCCGGCACCGAACTGAAGGTCGGCGAGCGCGCGGTGGTCCCGTTCAAGTACGGCACGAACAAGTCCGGCACCATCGCGATCACCGTGACGGCGATCGACAAGGGCGCGAACGCGGACCTGGCGAAGTACGGCGACAAGGCCAAGGGCATCACGCCGTACTACCTGCGCGCGACGGTCGAGAACGTCGACGGCGCCGACCTGTCGTACGCGTCGGTGAACCTGCGCGCCCTCGGCGCCGACGGCCGCTCGACCGGCGTGATCATCACCGGCAGCACCGACAGCTGCAAGTCCGCCACCGCGGGCAAGGACTTCACGACGGCGGGCGCGAAGTTCGAGACCTGCACGCTGCAGGGCGCCCGCGAGGGTTCGACGGTGGAAGCGGCGACCTTCGACAAGGGCGACGGCTACGACAAGTCCCCCGTGGTCTGGAAGAACTGAGTCACCACCCGGTCACGGAATTTTCGCTCGACCGAGCGAAAATTCTGTGAGCCAGGCCACGTGGGAGGCAAAAGGGTGGCAAAACTGCCCTTCTCCCCGTAGCTCTCCCGGCGGCCCCGTTCTAGCCTGGGCGCCATGGAATTCGCCGTCGCACCGACGGATGCCGGGGCACCCGGCGCGCTGGAAGAATTGACGATCGCCGTCGGCGACCGGCGGCACAGCGCGCTCGCGGCCGGGCCGGCGAACGGCGAGTTCGCGCTCTTCCTGCACGGCTGGCCCGAGTTCGCCGACGCGTGGACCGAGCAGCTGCACGCGCTCGGCGAGGCCGGTTACCGCGCGGTGGCCGTCGACCAGCGCGGGTACGCGGCGGGCGCGCGGCCGGACGGCGTCGAGCACTACACCCTCGACCAGCTGGTCGGCGACGCCCTGGCCTTCGCC
>NZ_JAAGNB010000361.1:0-4306 GCF_010550475.1 Amycolatopsis sp. SID8362 | reverse complement strand
TCGAGTTCAGCCGCCAGCGCGGGCTCGCGCCGGACGGCCGCTGCAAGTCGTTCGCCGGCGCGGCGGACGGCACCGCGTGGGCCGAGGGCGTCGGGATGCTGCTCGTGGAACGGCTTTCCGACGCGCGGCGGCTCGGGCACCCGGTGCTCGCGGTGGTCCGCGGCACCGCCGTCAACCAGGACGGCGCCAGCAGCGGCCTGTCCGCGCCGAACGGGCCCGCGCAGCAGCGCGTCATCCGCGCCGCGCTCGCCGACGCCGCCCTGACCTCCGACCTCGTCGACGCCGTGGAAGCGCACGGCACCGGGACCGTGCTCGGCGACCCGATCGAGGCGCAGGCCGTGCTGGCCACCTACGGCGCCGAGCGGCCCGCGGACCGGCCGCTGCTGCTCGGTTCGTTCAAGTCGAACGTCGGCCACACGCAGGCCGCGGCCGGGGTCGGCGGCGTGATCAAGATGGTCGAGGCGATGCGGCACGGCGTGCTGCCGAAGACGTTGCACGTTGACGAGCCGACGCCGCACGTCGACTGGGCCGCGGGAGCGGTCGAGCTGCTCACCGAGGCGACGGAGTGGCCGGAGACGGGCCGCCCGCGCCGGGCCGGGGTGTCGTCGTTCGGCGTCAGCGGCACCAACACCCACGTCATCCTGGAAGAGGCGCCGGACGAGGAGGTTCCGGAACCCGGTGTGGCGCCCGCGGTGCTGCCGTTCGTCCTTTCCGGACGGACCGATGCCGCCGTGCGCGCCCAAGCCGCGCAGCTGCTGGACGTCGACGCGGACGCGGTCGATCTGGCCGCGTCGCTGGCGGCGAACCGGGCGCACTTCGGCGAGCGGGCCGTCGTGCTCGGGGACCTCGAGGCGGGACTGCGTGCGCTCGTCGCCGGGGAGCCCTCGTCGTCGGTGGTGCGGGACGCCGTCGCCGGGGGTGAAGCCGCGTTCCTGTTCTCCGGCCAGGGTTCCCAGCGCGCCGGGATGGGCCGGGAGCTGCACGGGACGTACCCGGTGTACGCGGCCGCGTTCGACGAGATCTGCGCGGGCTTCGACCCCCGCGTGCGCGAGCTGGTCCTCGACGGCGGCGCGGACCTCGACCGCACCGAGTACGCGCAGGCCGCGTTGTTCGCCGTCGAGGTGGCGCTGTACCGGCTCGTCGAATCATGGGGCGTCCGTCCAGCGTACCTGCTCGGGCACTCGATCGGCGAGATCGCCGCCGCGCACGTCGCCGGGGTGTTTTCCCTGGCGGACGCGCAGACGCTCGTCACGGCCCGCGGCCGGCTGATGCAGGCGTTGCCGGCCGGCGGGGTCATGGCCGCCGTCCGCGCGAGCGAGGAAGACGTCCGCGCGGCGCTGCGCGAGGGCGTCTCGATCGCGGCGGTCAACGGGCCGCGGTCGGTGGTCCTCTCCGGCGAGGCCGACGCCGTCGCCGAAGTCGCGGCCGGGTTCGGGAAGGCCAAGGCGCTCACCACGAGCCACGCGTTCCACTCCGCGCTGATGGACCCGATGCTGGCCGATTTCCGCGCCGCCATCGGGGAAATCGCGTTCAGCGAGCCGCGGATCCCGCTGGTCTCCGACGTGACCGGCGCGCTCGCCACACCCGGCCTGCTCACCAGCCCGGACTACTGGGTGCGGCACGTCCGTGAGACGGTCCGCTTCGCCGACGGCGTCACGGCGTTGCACACCGAAGGCGTCCGGACGTTCCTCGAGCTGGGCCCGGACGGCGTGCTCAGCGCGCTGGCCCAGGACTGCCTGCCGGGCGACGCGGCCGCCGTCGCGGTCCTGCGTGCCGGGAGGCCGGAGGCGCGCTCGGTCGTCGCCGCGCTTTCCCGGCTTCACACGCGGGGCGTCACGCCGGACTGGCGTGCCTATTTCGCGGGCAGCGGCGCCCGCCGTGTCGACTTGCCGACTTACCCGTTCCAGCGGACGCGCTACTGGCTGGAGGCCACCGGGTCCGGCGGGTTCGTCGAACTCGCCGCGAAGCCGGAACCGCCCACCGGGGCGCTGGCCGCCCGGCTGGCCGGTGCCCCGGCGCCCGAGCGGATCCGGGTGCTGACCGACCTGGTCCGCGGGCAGGCCGCGGTCGTGCTCGGCCACGGGTCCGCCGACGAGGTCCGCGCGGACCGGCCGTTCAAGGAGCTGGGCTTCGACTCGCTCACCGCCGTCGAGCTGCGGACACTGCTGGCCACCGCGCTCGGCCGCGAGCTGCCCGCCACGCTCGTCTTCGACCACCCGACGCCGTCGGCGCTGGCCGCGTTCCTCGACGGCGAGGAGATCGCGGCCGCGGAAACCGTTGCGGCGCACGACGAACCGATCGCCATCATCGGGATGAGCTGCCGGTACCCGGGCGGGATCGGCTCGGCCGACGACCTGTGGCGGCTCGTCGACGCCGGTGCCGACGCCATCTCGCCGTTCCCCGCCGACCGCGGCTGGGACATCGACGCCATCTTCGACCCGGACCTGTCCCGGCCGGGCACCACGTACTCGATCGAAGGCGGGTTCGTCGACGGCGCCGCCGAGTTCGACGCCGCGTTCTTCGGCATCTCGCCGCGCGAGGCACTGGCCATGGACCCGCAGCAACGGCTGCTGCTGGAAGCGTCCTGGGAGGCGTTCGAGCACGCCGGCGTCGACCCGACGGCGTTGCGCGGCACGAAGGTCGGCGTGTTCGCCGGTACTTCGGCGCAGGACTACAGCTCGCTGCTGGCCACCATCCCGGCCGAGGCTGAGGGGTACGTCGGCACCGGCACCGCGTCGAGCGTCGTCTCCGGCCGGATCGCCTACACCTTCGGCTTCGAGGGGCCCGCACTCACGGTGGACACGGCGTGCTCGTCGTCGCTCGTGGCGCTGCACCTGGCCGCGCAGGCGCTGCGCTCCGGCGAGTGTTCGATGGCGCTGGCGGGCGGGGTGACCGTGATGTCCACCCCGGCCGGGTTCATCGAGTTCAGCCGCCAGCGCGGGCTCGCCCCGGACGGCCGCTGCAAGTCCTTCGCCGCAGCCGCCGACGGCGTCGGCTGGTCGGAAGGCGCCGGCGTGCTGCTGGTCGAACGGCTCTCGGACGCGCTGCGTCTCGGTCATGAAGTCCTCGCCGTGGTAAAGGGTTCCGCGGTCAACCAGGACGGCGCGTCCAACGGCCTGACCGCGCCGAACGGGCCTGCCCAGCAGCGGGTCATCCGGGCCGCGCTGGCCGCCGCGTCGCTGACACCGTCCGATGTGGACGTCGTCGAGGCGCACGGCACCGGCACCGTGCTCGGCGACCCGATCGAGGCGCAGGCCGTGCTGGCCACCTACGGCCAGGACCGCTCGGAGCCGCTGCTGCTGGGCTCGCTCAAGTCGAACATCGGCCACACCCAGGCCGCGGCGGGCGTCGCGGGCGTGATCAAGGTGGTCCAGGCCATGCGGCACGGCGTGCTGCCGAAGACGCTGCACGTCGACGAGCCGTCGCCGCACGTCGACTGGACGGCGGGGTCGGTCGAGCTGCTCACCGAAGCCCGGCCGTGGCCCGTTTCCGACCGGGTCCGGCGGGCGGGGGTGTCGTCGTTCGGGGTGAGCGGGACGAACGCGCACGTGATCCTGGAGGAGCCCCCGGCTGTCGAGCCGCGGGACGCGGAAGCCCGGCCGGTGCTGCCGTTCGTGGTGTCCGGACGGGACGCCGAAGGCCTGCGGGCGCAGGCGGCGAAGCTGCGGGGGAGCGAGTTCCCGTTCGCCGATGCCGCTTGGACGTTGGCGACCGGGCGGGCGGCGCTGGAGCACCGGGCCGCCGTCGTGGCCGCCGATCGCGCGGAACTCCTCGACGGGCTGGGGGCGCTCGCGGAGGGACGGGCGCACCGGTCCGTCGTGCAGGGGACGCCGGTCAGCGGGGGTGTCGCTTTCCTGTTCACCGGACAGGGTTCGCAGCGGACTGGCATGGGCCGGGAGCTGTACGAGACGTTCCCGGTGTACGCGGCGGCGTTCGATGCCGCTTGTGCGTACTTGGACCCGCGGGTGAAGGAGCTGTCGGGAGCGCCGGACACCGATCTCGCTCAGCAGGGCATCTTCGCGGTGGAAGTGGCGTTGTTCCGGCTCCTGGAGTCGTGGGGCATCCGGCCGGACGTCGTTGTGGGGCATTCGGTGGGGGAGATCGCTGCCGCCCATGTGGCCGGGGTGTTGAGCCTTGAGGACGCGGCGACGTTGGTTGCGGCGCGGGGCCGGTTGATGCAGGCGCTGCCCGAGGGTGGCGTGATGATTGCGGTCCAGGCGTCCGAAGAGGACATCGAGCTTCCCGAGGGTGTGTCTCTGGCTGCGGTGAATGGACCGGACGCTGTGGTGCTCTCCGGTGAGGAAGC
>NZ_JAAGNB010000321.1:0-719 GCF_010550475.1 Amycolatopsis sp. SID8362 | reverse complement strand
CGGTTGACCAGCAGCCAACGGTGGCCGTAGATCACCGCGACCAGCGCCAGCTCCAGCACCAGCGGCAGGGCGAGCACCCCGGCGAAGATCCAGACGCTGCAGAGGTCGACGTACGGCGAGCCGGAGCGGTCACGACGCCGTTGCTCGATCAGGTGCGACGCGTGCAGGTGCGGCAACGCGGCCGCGGCCAGCCAGCCCGCCGTCGCCCACTGCTGGGACGTCGGTGCCGTCCGCGCCGCCACCACCAGCACGGCGAGCGCCGCCAGATCGACCGCCAGGACGAACAACAACACCCGCCCGGGCAACGACCACAGCTTCCACCGCGGTGGTGCCCAATCCCCCGGAGTGCTCGTGTCTCCGCTCATCGCAGCGCCTCCCCGCCCTGCTCCGCGCCGGTGAACACCTGCTCGCCCAGGGTAGTCGCGTTGCGGTCGGGTGTCAGCCGTTTCCCCGTGGCGCGACCCGACCGGGCGGCTGGGACCATTCCGGGTAGCCGAGACCGGACGAACCGCACGGAAAGGCGAGCCGATGAGCGACAAGGGCTGGTGAACCCGCACGACCACCCTCGTTCCCCCGGACCCCGAGAACAGGAGCGCCCGATGGCCGACAAAGGCTGGTGACCCCGCAGCGACGACCCCACGTCCCCCGGCACCGACAAGGAGCACCCCGTGACCGACAAAGGCTGGTGAACCCCGCAAGCACGCCCCAACCCCGCGACC
>NZ_JAAGNB010000261.1:0-5134 GCF_010550475.1 Amycolatopsis sp. SID8362 | reverse complement strand
GATCGCCCGCTGGCTCCAGGACACCGGCGCCGAGCACGTCGTCCTCGCCAGCCGCCGCGGCGACCAGGCCCCCGGCGCCGCCGAACTCGCCGCCGCGCTGGACGTCCCCGTCACCTTCGAGGCCTGCGACATCGCCGACCGCGCCGAAGTCCAGGCCCTCGCCGACCGCCACGACTTCAGCGCGGTGATCCACGCCGCGGCGCTGATCGAGCTGGCCTCGATCGACGCCACCGACGTCGCGGAGTTCGCCGCCGTCGCGCGCGCGAAGGTGCTCGGTGCCGAAAACCTCGACGCCGTCTTCGATCGCGACCTCGACGCGTTCGTGCTGTTCTCCTCGATCGCCGGCGTGTGGGGCAGCGGCGACCACGCGGCCTACGCCGCGGCGAACGCCCACCTCGACGCCCTCGCCGAGCGCCGACGCGCCCGCGGCCTCCGGGCGACGTCGCTGGCCTGGGGCGTCTGGAACGCCGTCAATCCCTGGGACAACGCCAAGGAGAACCAGGACTTCGACGCGAGCCGCCTGCTCCGCCAGGGCCTGCCGTTCCTCGACCCCGACCTCGCCTTCGCCGGGCTCCGGCAGGTGCTGGCCGACGACGAGACGTTCCTCGCGCTCGCCGACGTCGACTGGGCGAAGTTCGCGCCGGTGTTCACCGCCCTGCGGCCCCGCCCCCTGCTGGACGAGCTGCCCGAGGTCCGCCGCGCGCTGACCGTCGAATCCCAGGCCCCGGCCACCACCGGTGGCCTGCGCGAACGCCTGTCCGGCCGGTCCCCGGCCGACCGCACCCGGACCGTCCTGGAGCTGGTCCGCGCCACCGCGGCGGCGGTTCTCGGCCACGACGGCCCGGACGCCGTCGCCCCCGGCGTGGCCCTGCGGGAACTCGGCTTCGACTCGCTCACCGCGGTCGAGCTGCGCAACCGCCTGGCCGCCGAGACCGGCCAGAGCCTCCCCGCGACCCTCGCCTTCGACCACCCGAACGCCGAACGGATCACGGCGTTCCTGCTTGACGGCCTCTTCGGCGCCACGACCGCGGTCACCGAGACCGTCGTCGCGGTCGCCGACGACCAGCCGATCGCGATCGTCGCGATGAGCTGCCGCTACCCCGGCGGCATCACCAGCCCCGAGGACCTCTGGGAGCTGATCACCGCGGGCGGCGACGCCATCACCGGGTTCCCGGTCAACCGCGGCTGGGACACCGACGCCCTGTTCGACCCCGACCCCGATCGCGAGGGCACCAGCACCACCCGCCACGGCGGGTTCCTGCACGACGCGGGCGACTTCGACCCGGGCTTCTTCGGCATCTCACCGCGCGAGGCGCTCACCATGGACCCCCAGCAGCGGCTCCTGCTGGAGACGACGTGGGAGGCGATGGAACGCGCCGGCGTCGACCCGGAGAGCCTGCGGGGGAGCGCGACCGGCGTGTTCGTCGGTACCAACTACGCCGACTACGGCATCGGGCTCGCCCAGCCCGACAGCTCGGCCGGGCACCTGCTCACCGGCGGCGCGGCCAGCGTCGTCTCGGGCCGGATCTCCTACACCTTCGGGCTCACCGGGCCGGCCGTCACCGTCGACACGGCGTGCTCGTCGTCGCTGGTCGCGCTGCACCTGGCCTGCCAGTCGCTGCGCAACGGCGAGTGCACGATGGCGCTGGCCGGCGGGGTGGCGCTGATGTCGACCCCGGCGTCGTTCGTCGCGTTCAGCAGGCAGCGCGCGCTCGCCGCCGACGGCCGCTGCAAGGCCTTCTCCGACGACGCCGACGGCATGGGCATGGCCGAGGGCGTCGGCGTCGTGCTGGTCGAGCGGCTCGCTGACGCCCAGCGCAACGGCCACGAGGTCCTCGCGGTGATCCGCGGCTCGGCGGTCAACCAGGACGGCGCGTCGAACGGCCTCACCGCCCCCAACGGCCCGGCGCAGCAGCAGGTGATCCGCCAGGCCGTGGCCAACGCGCGACTGACCTTCGACGACGTCGATGCCGTCGAAGCCCACGGCACCGGCACCACCCTCGGCGACCCGATCGAGGCCCAGGCGCTCCTGGCCACCTACGGCCGCGACCGCGAGCACCCCCTGTGGCTCGGCTCGGTGAAGTCCAACATCGGCCACAGCCAGGCCGCGTCCGGCGTCGCCGGGGTCATCAAGATGGTCCTGGCCCTGCGCCACGGCCTGCTGCCCGCCACGCTGCACGCCGGCACGCCGTCGTCCCATGTGGACTGGGCGGCGGGCAACGTCCGGCTGGTGGGCGAGAACCTGCCGTGGCCGGACACCGGCCGCCCGCGCCGGGCCGCGGTGTCGTCGTTCGGGATGAGCGGCACCAACGTCCACGCGGTCCTCGAAGCCGCACCGGAGCCGGTCGCGCCCGAGCCGTCCGGGCTCGTCGCGACCGGCCCGGTGCCCTGGGTCCTGTCCGCGAAGACCCCCGCTGCCCTGGCCGGGCAGGCGCGCCGGCTGCAGGCGCGCGTAGGGGCCGCACAGGGGGTCCGGGCCGCAGATGTGGGGTACTCCCTCGCGAATTCCCGGTCTACGTTCGAACAACGGGCGGTGCTCGTGGCCGCCGATGAGCACAGCGGCCACGACGTCCTGGGCGCGCTCGCCCACGGCCGGGCCGTTCCCGGCCTGGTGCGGGGCAGCGCCCGCCACGGGGGCAAGGTCGCCTTCGTCTTTCCCGGGCAGGGCTCGCAATGGGTGGGGATGGCTTTGGACCTGATGGACACGTCGCCGGCGTTCGCGGCCCGCATGCGGGACTGCGAACGCGCGCTGACGCCGTTCGTCGACTGGTCGCTGACCGACGCCATCCGTGACTCCGCGATGCTGGAGCGCGTCGACGTCGTGCAGCCCGCGCTGTTCGCCGTGATGGTGTCGCTGGCCGAGGCCTGGCGTGCCCACGGCGTCCACCCCGACGCCGTCATCGGCCACTCCCAGGGCGAGATCGCCGCGGCCGCGGTCGCCGGCGCGCTGTCCTTGGAGGACGCCGCCCGCGTGGTCGCGTTGCGCAGCAAGGCGATCCTGGCGCTGGCCGGGCGCGGGGGCATGGTGTCGGTGGCCGCTTCCCGCGATATCGTCGAGGCTCGCCTGACCGAGGAGCTTTCGGTCGCGGCGGTGAACGGCCCGGCCGCGGTCGTGGTGTCCGGGGCGCCGTCCGCCCTCGACGAGCTGATGACGTCCTGCGAGGCCGACGGCATCCGCGCGAAGCGGATCCCGGTCGACTACGCCTCCCACTCGGCCCACGTCGAAGCGATCGAAGCCGAGCTGCGCGAACTGCTCGCGCCGGTCTCGCCGCGGTCGTCCGAAATCGCTTTCTACTCCACAGTGACCGCCGAGCCGATCGACACCGCGGTGCTTGACGGCGGCTACTGGTACACCAACCTGCGCAACCCGGTGCTGTTCGACGCGACCACGCGGCTGCTGGCCGAGGACGGCTACGGCACCTTCGTCGAATGCAGCTCGCACCCGGTGCTCACGATGAGCGTCCAGGACACTGTGGACGAAGCCGTCGTGACCGGTACCCTGCGCCGCGGTGAAGGCGGCCTCGAACGGCTGTACACGTCGCTCGCCGAGGTGTGGGTGCACGGCGTCGACGTCGACTGGACGCCCGCGTTCGGTGAAGGCGCCCGGCTGGTCCCGCTGCCGACGTACGCCTTCGACCACCAGCGGTACTGGCTGGACCCGGCCCCGGCGGCGGCCCCGGCCGAAGACGGGCTCTGGACGGCGCTCGAAGAAACCGACGACCTGGCCGGCGTCCTCGGCGTCGACCGCGGCGCGCTCGACGAGGTCCTGCCCGCGCTGACCCGCTGGCGCTCCCGGCGCGCCGAGGAGTCCACTGTGGACTCGTGGTGCCTGAAGGTGGGCTGGTCGCCGGTCGCCGAACCGGCGCTGCCGCTGCTGTCCGGGCGCTGGCTGGTCCTCGGTTCCGCCGGGAGCTTCGCGGCCTCGGTGCTCGACGCGCTGGCCACCCGTGGCGCCGACGTCGTCACGGCCACTGTGGA
The DNA here is from genome assembly GCF_010550475.1 of Amycolatopsis sp. SID8362. Taxonomy (NCBI): domain Bacteria; kingdom Bacillati; phylum Actinomycetota; class Actinomycetes; order Pseudonocardiales; family Pseudonocardiaceae; genus Amycolatopsis; species Amycolatopsis sp. SID8362. Next base: position 1,156 of record NZ_JAAGNB010000261.1, on the reverse strand, counting down.
GGACCTGCCGCCGGGCGAGTACGCCGGCGTGGTTTCCCTGCTGGGCTTGGACGAAGAGCCGTTGCCCGGGCACCCGCTGATCGCTTCGGGCGTCGCGGCGACGGCCGCTTTGGCGCCGAGGCTGACCGAAGCCGGGATCGACGCTCCACTGTGGATCATCACCCGTGGTGCGGTCGCCACCGGGGCCGACGACGCGCCGCCGTCGAGCGTGCCCGCGCAGCTGTGGGGCCTCGGCCGCGTGATCGGCCTGGAGTACCCGGGAATCTGGGGCGGTTTGGTCGACCTGCCCGCCACTGTGGACGAACGCACCGCCGACCGGCTGGCCGGGGTGCTGGCCGAGTCCGGCGGCGAAGACCAGCTCGCGATCCGCGCCCAGGGCATCCTCGCCCGCCGGTTGCGCCCGGCTCGTCCGGCGCCCGCGGGGGAGCCGTGGCGGCCGCGTGGCACCGTGCTCGTCACCGGCGGCACCGGTTCGCTGGGTGCGCACGTCGCCCGGTGGCTGGGCCGGTCCGGCGCCGAGCACCTCGTGCTCACCAGCCGTCGTGGCGAAGCCGCGCCCGGTGCCACCGACCTGGCCGACGAACTGCGGGAACTCGGCTGCGCGGTGACCGTCGCCGCGTGCGACGTCGCCGAACGCAAGGCCGTCGAAGAACTGCTGGCCGGGCTGGAGCATGCGCCCACCGCTGTCGTGCACGCCGCCGGGCTGCCGCAGTCGAGCACCCTGGCCGAAACCGGCCTGCACGAGTTCGAAGACGTCCTCGCGGCCAAGGTCGCGGGCGCGGCGCACCTCGACGAGCTGCTCGGCGACGACCTCGAAGCGTTCGTGCTGTTCTCCTCCAACTCCGGCGTCTGGGGCAGCGCGGGCCAGGGTGCCTACGCCGCCGCGAACGCCTACCTGGACGCGCTCGCCGAACAGCGTCGCGCCCGTGGCGTCAAGGCGACTTCGGTGGCCTGGGGCCTCTGGGCCGGCGGCGGCATGGCGCAGGACGAAGGCGAGCAGCAGCTGCGCCGCCGTGGCCTGCGGCCGATGGCGCCCGAGCGCGCGGTGGCGGCCATGCAGGGCGCGCTCGACCGCGACGAGACGTTCCTCGCCGTGGCCGACGTCGACTGGGAGCGGTTCGTGCCGGCCTTCACGGCATCGCGGCGCCGCCCGCTG
>NZ_JAAGNB010000206.1:0-5576 GCF_010550475.1 Amycolatopsis sp. SID8362 | reverse complement strand
CGCCGGGCGCTGCCGCGCACGACGTCGGGCGGGTTCTGGCCGGCCGCGAGGGCCTCCAAGCCGCGCAGGCCCCCGTCGCGCTCGCCGGAGAGCAGCACGGCCCGGTGCGCCCGGCCGGTGTCTTCGGCGGCGACCGACCGCGCGAACGACTCGAACGGCGTGTCCGGGTGCTCGGCGAGGTACCGCGCGAGGCGGTGCGCCTTCGACCGCAGGCCCGCCTTGCTGTCGGCGGAGACGATCAGGGGCACGACGTCGTGACCACTGCCGGTGTGCTCGTGCTCGGTCGTCAGGGTCGGGGTGGCCACTCGATACCTCCGGGGTCGGGCGTCCGGCTCAAGGCAGGCGCACGGAGAACGGGTTCCGGAACACGTCGCCCGGGTCCCAGCGCGCCTTGACCCGCTGCAGCCGCGGGTAGTTGTGCTGGTGGTAGAGCTCGTGCCAGGCCAGCCCGGAGCGGTTCCACCGCTCGTCCTGCACGTCGAAGTCCGGGTTGTTCACGTAGGAGCCGTTCGTGCGCTCGTCCGGCACCGGCACCCCGCCGGTCCCGGCGTAGACGTCCGCGTAGAACTCCCGCAGCCACGCGAGGTGCCCCTCGGGCTGCTCGGAGGCGTCCCAGTGCGTCGAGTAGACGAGCTTGAGGATCGAGTCGCGTTGCGCGATCGCGGTGTCGGCCGGCGCCAGCGCGTTCATCTGGCCGCCGCAGCCGACGAACATCACGCCGGCGCGGTGGTTGCGGTAGTCCTCGCGCAGCAGGTGCCGGTAGATCTTGGCGGCCTGCTCGTCGGTGCAGCGCTTGCGCAGGTCGGCGGCCTTGATCTTGAAGCTGAGCGTGTGGTCGCCGCTGTCGGCGATGCCGCCCCACGACGTCGCGTGCAGCCACGGCAGCTCCTGGCGGCTGCTCAGCGCCGGGGCGACCCCGAGGTCCTGGCGGATCGCGGCCACGTAGTCGTCGAGCAGGGCGGCCGCGTTCGGCAGCGCGCTGTCGATCTGGGTCGACATGGCGACGAACTGCGAAGCGCGCGTCCCGCACCAGAGGCCGCTGTAGAGGTCGTCGTAGGACGAACCGGGCGCGCTGTTGCGCTCGTACCAGTCGCCGTGGTTGCGCAGGAGGCGGGTGAACGCGGCTTCGTCGAGCATGTCCCACACCCAGACGTCCTGCTGCACCAGCAGCCGCGCGGGCGGGGTCGGCAGCAGCGCGGCCGGGGCGCCGGTCGCGCCGGGGATCCGCAGCCAGTAGCGCGTGACGACGCCGAAGTTGCCGCCACCGCCGCCGGTGTGGGCCCACCAGAGGTCGTGGTTCTCGTCGTCGGGGTCGCGGGTCGCGACCACCGCGCGGGCGGTGCCGCCGGCGTCGACCACGACGACCTCGACCGCGTACAGGTGGTCGGAGACGTAGCCGAACTTGCGCGACAGCGGGCCGTACCCGCCGCCCGCGATGTGCCCGCCGAGGCCGACGCTCGGGCAGGAGCCGGCCGGGATCGTCACGCCCCAGCGCTTGTACAGCGTCCGGTAGGCCTGGCCCACGGTCGCGCCGGGCTCGACGACGAAGGCGTCGCGCTCGGCGTCGAAGTCGATGCGGTTGAGCTCGGAGAGGTCGATGACCACCTGGACGTCCGGGGCGCCGACCATCTCCTCCACGCAGTGGCCGCCGCTGCGGACCGCGATCCGCCTGCCCTCGCGGACGGCGGTGCCGACCGCCTCCACCACCTCTTCGGTGGAAGTCGGGACGCGGACGTAATCGGGCTTGCCGACCCAGCGCTGATTCACCCCGCGCACGAGATCGGCGTACCGGGCGTCGTCCGGCAGAACTGTTACCGCACCCATCGATCGCCCTCATTCCCCAGTTAATTCATCGACGCCGAACACTACGGTGACGCCGTCGGCCGCTCCAACCCCTAACCCCCCGGAACCGCTGCTCACCAGCCCCTTGCTTAGGGGCGCGCTAGGGGTTACCGGCCCGATCGGCCGCTGCTAACTTCAGACTGCGGAAATCTTTATTCTGCTAAATACAAGGGCGGGCAATCGTGGCCGAACTCCATTCATGGCACCCGATCGACGAGAACGCGGACGACAAGGAAGTAATCATCACGGTTGATTTCACGGTCACCGGGCGACCGGAAGCGGGGTTCGCCGAGCTCGCGACCCACCTCGAAACGCCCTACGGCGTGTGGGAGAGCCTGCCGCCCGCCGTCGGCGGCGAAACCGGCATGAACGGCGACGACTACCTCGACCGGTGGACCACCGAGCTGCGGGCGAGCGGCGTCGAGGTCAAGGCGGTGTTCGGCTACTGCGCGTCCAGCGTGTTCGCGCTCGCCATCGCCGACCGCGTCGCGACCTGGCAGGACAAGCCGCAGGTCGTGCTGTTCGACCCGACCGCCGCGACCGGGTTCACCGTGCTCTACTACGGCTTCTTCCGCGTCGTGGACGCCCTGGCGGCCGTCCTGACCGAGGACGAGGTCCGCGACGCGCACGCCGCCGGCGAGACCGCGCAGCAGACCCACGACGACCTCGAGACGCTCACGAAGGAGTTCGTGCGCATCTACCGCGAGGTCGGCGGCACCGCCTTCGAGCGCGTCGGCCTGGAAGCCGACCGCGCCGAGGAGCTGGTCTCCTGGTTCAGCAGCTACATGACCTACCTCGTCGCGGCCTCACAGCTGACGGTGCCCGACGACCTGTCCGGGGTGGACGTCATCCGCTCGGCCGAACTGCCCGGCGCGCTGGAGATCGGCGCGCGCGAAGTCCGCTTCGACATCGACCACTCCGGCCTGCTCAGCCAGCCGGAGGTCGCGCAGGCCGTCAGCGGCCTGCTCGCCTGACCGCCCCTTTCTTCCGGAAATCCAGCAGGAGAGCTGATGCCGACGTCACCGACCGGTCTGGGCACCGGCACGGAAAGCCAAGCCGAAGCCGCGCTCGCCGGGCACCCCGGGATCGCGCGGGCCCGCGTGACCCGCGAACCCGGCACCGGGCGGCTCGTCGCCCACGTCGTGCCACGGGACCCGGTCGCCGAGGACGGCGACGACCGCAAGCGCGTCGACGAGTGGCAGCTGATCTACGAATGGGTCTACGGCGAACTCCCCGAGTCCGGTGGGCTCGGGGAGAACTTCGTCGGCTGGCACAGCACCTACACCGGACTGCCGATCGAGCTCGCGCAGATGCGGGAGTGGCGGGACGCGACGGTCGAGCGGATCAAGTCGCTGAAGCCCCGCCGGGTGCTCGAGATCGGCGTCGGCACCGGCCTGCTGATGGCCAAGCTCGCGCCGTCGTGCGAGGAGTACGTGGCCACGGACTTCTCCGCCACCGTCGTCGAGACGCTCACCGGGCAGGTCGCCGAGGACCCCGCGCTGGCCCACGTGAGGCTGCACAACCGCGAGGCCACCGACTTCTCGGGCCTGCCGGACCAGCACTTCGACACCGTCGTGATCAACTCGGTCATCCAGTACTTCCCCGACATCGGCTACCTCGCGGACGTGCTCCGGCAGGCGGCCGCGCTGCTCGCGCCCGGCGGCGCGGTGTTCGTCGGCGACGTGCGCAACCTGCGGCTGCTGCGGGCCTTCCGGACCGCGGTGCTGGCCGAGGAGATCGCGGCCGCGCCCGAGACGGCACGCGAACTCGTCGAGAACAGCGTGCTGGAGGAGAAGGAACTGCTCGTCGACCCCGACTTCTTCCCGGCGCTGGCCGCGACGCTGCCCGGGATCGCGGCGGCGGACGTCCGGCTCAAGCGGGCCCACCACCACAACGAGCTGAGCCGGCACCGCTACGACGCCGTGCTGCGCAAGGAACCCGCGCAGACCGTCGAGCCGGCCCTGACCGCGGCCTGGGACCCGGGCGCGCTCGAGACGCTGCTCAGCGACGTCCGGCCGGCGTCCGCGCGGATCACCGGCGTGCCGAACGGCCGCGTCGCGCGGGAACTGGCCGACCTGGCGAAGCTCGACACCGGCCGGACGCCGGCCGCCGTCACCGCGCCGGACCCCGAAGACCTCCACGAGATCGGCAGGCGGCGCGGCTACCAGGCTGCGGTGACCTGGTCCGCCGAAGGCCCCGGCCTGGTCGACGTCGTGTACACCCGCGACGCCGAGCCGGGCGTCGTGCCCGCCTCGGCCGCCACCCCCGGGCTGCCCTTCACCGCCTACGCGAACGCGCCTTCGCGCGCGGCGAAGACCAGCTCGTTCGTCGCCGAGCTGCGCGCCTACCTCGCCGCGCGGCTGCCCGCCGAGGCGATCCCGCACGCCTTCACCACCGTCGAAGACCTCCCCGAAGGGACCGGACATGCCGACCACTGAGGGCACGCGGATCCCCGCGACCCGCAAGGAAGAAGGCCTCTGGCTGCTGGAGCGGCTGGTCCCCGGCGAGGGCGTGAACAACGTGCCGGGCGTGGCGCTGCGGGTCGCGGGCCGGCTCGACCGGGCCGTGCTGCAGGAAGCCGTCGCGCGGATCGTGCGCCGCTACGACGCGCTGCGGACCGTCTTCCACGCCGACGACACCCGCCTGACCAAGGAGGTGCTGCCCACCATCGCGGTCCGGCTGGAGGGCGAGGACAGCACCGACGTCGACGCGGGCCTGCGCGAGCTGATCACGCGGCCGTTCGCGCTCGACGGCACCCCGCTGCTGCGCGTCGGCCTCTACCACGGCCCGGAGCACGACTCCGTCGGCGTGGCCGTGCACCACCTGATCTTCGACGGCACCTCGATGTCGATCTTCCTGGAAGAGCTGGCCGCCGCCTACGACGCCGTGCTCGCCGGGGACCTCCCCGACGCGAGCGGGCCCGTCCCGCTCTGGCCGGAGTCCGAGCCGAAGCCCGCCAGCCTCGCGTTCTGGCGCGAGCACCTGCGCGACTTCGACGCGAGCGGCCTCGAACTGTGGTGCGGCGGCCAGGAAAGCGCGCAGCCGACCCTGCGCGGCGAGCAGCTCGTCCGCGCGTTCTCGCCCGAGGCGAAGGACGTCGTCACCGCGCTGCAGAAGGACCTCAAGGCACCCGACGTCGTCCTGCTGCTGGCCGCCTACTACCTGCTGCTGCACGCGCACGGCGCCGGGCCCGACCTCGCCGTCGGCTTCCCGGTGAACGTCCGGAGCCAGCAGGCGCAGCGGGCGATCGGCTACCACGTCAACATCGTCCCGCTGCGCGTGCGCATCGACCCGGCCGAGACGTTCCGGGCGTTCAGCCGCCGGGTGCGCGACCTGTTCTTCGAGGCGATCGCGCACGCGGACGTGCCGATGGACGTCCTGCTGCCCGAGGTCGAGCGCGCCGATTCCTCCTGGCGCACCACGATGTTCCGGCACGTGTTCAACTACCTGCCCTTCGGCGGGCGGGCGGCCACGAGCATCGGCGGCGCGCCCGCCGAAGTCGCCGAGATCGACCCGGGGCACAGCAAGTTCGACCTCGAGTTCGTCATCCTGCCCTCGGCGGACGAGAGCCGCGTCAAGGCGGTGTACGGCGCCGAGGTGCTCGGCGGCGACGACGTCGCCCTGCTGCTGGAGCGCTACGACGCCCTGCTCGTCGCCGCGGCGAGCGCGCCCGACCGGCCGCTGGGCGAGCTGGACGCGTGGGGCGCGACCGACCGCCGCGTGCTGGACACCGT
>NZ_JAAGNB010000159.1:0-1414 GCF_010550475.1 Amycolatopsis sp. SID8362 | reverse complement strand
GCCGGTGGCGATGCGCGCGCCGAGGATGCCGACCACCACGCCGGACGTCACGACACCGAGGTTGCGGCCCCGCTCGCCGGGCGGGGACAGCTCCGCCGTGTACGCGACCGCCGTCTGCACCACGACCGCGAACGAGCCCGCCGCGGCCAGCCCGGCGAACGCCACCCAGGCGGCCGGTGCGGCCGCGGTGAGCGCGAGGCCGCCCGCTTCCAGTCCTAAGTGGACAGCGAGCAGCCGTCGCCGGTCGAGCAGGTCTCCCAGCGGCACCAGCAGTACCAGCCCGGCGAGGTAACCGAGCTGGCCGGCGGCGACGAACCAGCCGGCCGCGGTCCGGACGACGCCGAGGTCGTCCCCCATCGGGCCCAGGACCGGCTGTCCCGCGTAGACCCCGGCGACCGCCACCCCGCACACGACCGCCAGCAGCAGCCTCGTTCCCCGTCCCATGACCCCTCCGCACTTGGTTGCGTTTTGCAACCCTTCGCAGAGTAGGGCAGAATGGTTTCAATCAGCAACTCATGGAGGACGTGGTGGAAGCGAGCTGGACCGACCCGGAGTGCCCGGTCGCCCGCGCGGCCGACCTGGTCGGGGACCGCTGGAGCCTGCTGATCATCCGCGACGCGATGGACGGCGCCCGCTCGTTCACCGACTTCCAGCAGCGCACGGGCATCGCGCGCAACATCCTCACCGACCGGCTCCGCAAGCTCACCGCGCACGGCCTGCTCGAGCACGTCGAAGCCCCGACGGGCAAACGCCGCCGCTACGCCCTCACCGACGCGGGCAAGGACCTCTTCCCCGTGGTCGTCACGCTCCGGCAGTGGGGCGAGCGGCACGCCTTCGAGCCGGGCGAAGCGCGTTCGGTCCTGGTCGACGCGCACGGCGCCGTCGTCCCGGACGTCGTGCCCGCGGCCGCGGACGGGACCACGCTGACCAGCGACACGACGTCCGTGCTGAAGGCGCCTAGCTGTAGTGACCATGGACGTTGTTGACGGTTGAGCGGCGCGTCGGGTTGATCACGACGAAGACCTCCGTGTGTGGTGCTGGTGTCTGACGCCACCACCGATCACAACGGAGGTCTTCGTGCCCCACCGTAACGCCCGGTTGACCCCGCACGGCCGCAGGTTGCTCATCGACCGGGTCACCGCCGGCCGCCCCGTCGCCCACGTCGCCACCGAGCTGGGCATCTCCCGCGCGACCGGACACAAATGGGTCCGCCGCTACCGCCAGCACGGCGATGAAGGCCTGCTCGACCGCTCCTGCCGGCCACACCACTCACCACGGCGCGTCCCGGACCACACCGAGCAGCAGATCATCGATCTGCGCCGGACCCGCCGGCTGGGCCCGGCCCGCATCGCCGGGATCCTGCACCTGCATGCCTCGACCGTGCACCGGGTCCTGACCCGCCACCACATGCCGA
>NZ_JAAGNB010000121.1:0-607 GCF_010550475.1 Amycolatopsis sp. SID8362 | reverse complement strand
GGTCGGCGCGGCCCGCCGGATGGGCATCCAGGCGAAGTCGCGCGAGGTCCGCGGAGCCGACCGGGTGGTGGTCCGCGACGGCGACGCGATCGGCGCGCTGCTGACCCGCCTGGGCGCGCACACGAGCGTCCTGCAGTGGGAAGAGCGCCGGATGCGCCGCGAAGTCCGCGCGACGGCCAACCGCCTGGCGAACTTCGACGACGCGAACCTCCGCCGCTCGGCCCGCGCGGCCGTGGCGGCGGCGGCCCGGGTGGAGCGCGCGCTGGAGATCCTCGGCGAGACGGCCCCGGACCACCTGCTGGCCGCGGGCAAGCTGCGCCTGTCGAACCGGCAGGCATCGCTGGAGGAGCTGGGCCAGCTGTCGGACCCGCAGATGACGAAGGACGCGGTCGCGGGACGCATCCGGCGGCTGCTGGCGATGGCGGACAAGCGGGCGAAGGACCTGAGCATCCCGGACACCGAGTCCGCGGTCACCCCGGAGATGCTGGAAGAAGAGGACGCCTGACGGGTCGGCCGCCGTCGGGATCGCGTCGTCGCGGGGCTCGATCACACCGGCATCGCGCGGTCGTGCCCGGCCATCAGCTCGAGGAGCCGGTCGGGCCCGGCC
>NZ_JAAGNB010000082.1:0-3216 GCF_010550475.1 Amycolatopsis sp. SID8362 | reverse complement strand
GAGGCGACGGTCCGCCTCGCGGCCGCCGGTCCGGAGGCGCTGGAGGCGGCGGCCGGTGAGCTGACCCGCGTGGCCGGCGAGTGGGCTCTGTCGGTGGACCGCCTCGACGGGCGGCACGCGCAGGGGGTGGCGGCGACGTTGCCGATCGGCCTCGCCGGCCCGTGAAACCCGTTCGCGGCAACGGGTCCCGGCCGGTCGGGTTCGTGGCCGGGGTTCCGGGACCGGACGTCATGCACGCCCCTTTCACCTCGTCCGCCGACAGGATCCCGGCAAAGTCGCGCGCCGGCGAGCGGGTGATCGGGCCGCAGGCCGGCCGCGTGGGCTGCCCGGCGGCGCGGGGATGACATGAATGAGTCATTCATGTCGTCTGGTGAAGTGAATGACCCATTCATGACATCGCGAGCCGCCGGTCAGCGGGCCCCCAGCGCCGCCGTCAGCCGTCGAGGGCGGCCGCGGTCAGGGTGAGGTGGCGGGCGAGCAGCTCGGCCGCCTTGTCGGCATCGCGGTTCAAGGCCGCTTCTTCCAGCCCACGGTGCTCGCCGACGGCGTCCCGGTCCGGGGCGCGCAAGGCCGACCAGCGGCGGGCGAGTTCGCTCGCCGCCCACATGCGGTCGAAGGTCTCGAGCAGGGCCGCGTTGCCGCAGCCGTCCAGCAGGGTGCGGTGGAAGACCCGGTGGGCTTCGGCCCACGCGGCGCTGTAGTGCTCGCCTTCCCCCGGCGCGTACGGCTCCGTGCGGGCGAGGCGGTGGTGCGCGGCGCGCACACGAGCCTCCCAATCGACGTCGCCGCGCTCCACCGACAGGCGCAGCACGACCGGCTCGACCGTCCGGCGGGCCTCCGTGATCTCCTGCCAGCGCCGGTCGGAGAACTCCGGGACGGCGAAGCCGCGGTTGGGCAGCCGGTCGGCCAGGCCCTCCCCGACCACCCGCACGAGCGCCTCGCGCACGACGGCCAGGCTCACGCCCTGGTCGCGGGCGAGGTCCTGGGGCTTGAGCGCCTCGCCGGGGGCGTAGTCCCCGCGCATGATCGCGTCCCGCAGGTGTGCGTAGACCTGCTCCGACAGCATCTGACCCATGACCAGGAGCATAGATGTTGCGGTCAATAATCGATTATCTGTACTATCGTCGATGATACGAGCACCTGGAAGGACACCGATGACCGTCAACGACCCGTTCGCCCGCCTCCCCGAAGCGGCCGCTTTCTCCGTCACCAGCACCACGGTCGCCGACGGCGCCGCCTGGCCCCGCGCGCAGTTCTCCTCGGGGGTCCCGGGCGGCGAAGACCGCTCCCCGCAGCTGAGCTGGCGCGGCGCACCGGAAGGCACCAAGAGCTACGCCGTCACCGTCTACGACCCCGACGCCCCCACCGGCTCCGGGTTCTGGCACTGGGCGGTCGCCGACATCCCGGCGACCGTCGCGGAACTGCCGGAGGGCGCCGGCGACGACACCGGCTCCGGCCTGCCGGAGGGCGCCTTCCAACTGCCCAACGACGCCCGCGCGCCCCGCTACCTGGGCGCCGCCCCGCCCGCCGGGCACGGGCCGCACCGCTACTTCGTCGTCGTGCACGCCCTCGACGTCGACACCATCGGCGTCCCGGCCGACACCACGCCCGCCGTCCTCGGCTTCACCATGGCGGGCCACATCCTCAGTCGTGCTGTCTTGACCGCCACCGCCGAAACGGCGGCCTGAAAAATCCCCGGCCCCCGATAGGCTGGCGGTGACACCGCGGTTCGGAGAAAGGGAGCCATGCCCGATTTCGACGAGATCAACGCCAAAGTCATCGACGAGTACCGCGCCAACGGCGGCGAACTCAGCGGTGGGTTCGCCGGCGAAACCCTCATCCTGGTGCACCACTTCGGTGCCAAGTCGGGCGTCGAGCGCGTCTCCCCGCTGGCTTGCTACGCCGAGGGCGAGCGCCTGTTCGTCTTCGCCAGCAAGGCCGGCCTGCCGGAGAACCCGGGGTGGTACTACAACCTGATGGCCCACCCTGACGTGACCGTCGAACTCGGCGACGAGACCTTTCCCGTGCGGGCGACCGAAATCAAGGGACCCGAGCGGGACGAGATCTACGCGAAGAACGTCGAGAAGCGTCCCCAGTTCGGCGAATACCAGGCCAACGTCGACCGGCTCATCCCGGTCGTCGAACTGGTGCGCCGCTGACCCTGTGGCCGGGTCGTGAGTGTTCAGTAGGGTTCTAACCCGACCAAACACTCACGACCCGGCTGCGTCAGATTCCGCAGGCGGACGCCGACCAGAAGCGGGTCGAGCGGTTCGCCACGTGCGTGTGGTCGCTGTGGTCCGGGTAGCCCGGCCCGAGGATCTCGGCGAACCCGTGGTTGCGGGCCTCCCGCGCCAGTCCGCAGAAGCCCTGCGTCCCGGCGCCGAGGTCGACCGCGTCGCCGTAGAGGTGGCGGCTGGCGGCCGCGCCGCCGACCGCGTTGTTGCAGGCGACGCTGCGGAAACCGCCGTTGACCACGATCGGGTGGTCGCCCATGGCGTGCCGCATCGCCTGCAGCTTCCACATCGACACCAGCGCGTTGGCCTTGGCGGTCGCGGCGGGGACGTTGCCGCCCGACCAGTCCGAGTTGCAGCGGTTCAGTTCCGCGTAGGTGAAGTTGACCGGCGTGCAGTCGTCGTCCTGCAGCTGGTAGATCTTCCCGAACGTCGCCGGCCCGGCGATGCCGTCCGCGGCGAGCCCGTAGGCCTGCTGGAAGCGGGTGACCGCGGCCTTGGTGCCCGGCCCGAACTGGCCGTCGAGGGCCAGGACCCCGCCGTAGCCCGGATAGCCGGAGACCCGGATCTGCAGCTGGCGGACGTCTTCGCCGGACGCGCCTTGCGCCAGCGTGCGCCCCCACGAGTAACAGGCGTCGGAAGCGGCCATCACCTGCACCGGATCGGCCGCGACCGGAGCGGCCGCCGCCGTGCCGAACGCCGCCAGCAGCGCGAACAAGGGCAGCACGAGTCGAATGCGCATGACAGGAACACCTTTCGGACGAGGGAGGTGAGACCCGGAATCCGCGGGCAGTCCGCGATTCACCGTCCCGCACGTTAATGCGGTGGCGAGCACCACGCTGTCGGGTGTTCGCACCACAAGGCGTCAGCGCGCCAGCAACCCCAGCACCAGCGCCAGCGGCGGCCACACCTCGCGCCCGCGCCGGGTGCAGGCGAACGCCCGCTGCCGCACGTCCGGTCCGGCCAGCGGCAGCACCGCGACCCC
>NZ_JAAGNB010000028.1:0-985 GCF_010550475.1 Amycolatopsis sp. SID8362 | reverse complement strand
CTTCTTCGACGTCGCCGGGCCGTCGGCGGCGGGACAGCACCCGGGCCAGCTCGAACCGGGCGAGCGCCGAGTACGGCGGCATGCCGGCCGTGTCGTCGGCGGTGATGCCGAGCCGGATTTCGCGGACGGCCTCGTCGAGCCGCCCGCGGGCCGCCGCGGCCAGCCCCAGGTAGGTGCGGACGGAGCCGACGTTCGTCACGGTCCCGGCCCCGCCGGTGACGAACAGGTCGGCGTGGGGTCGCAGCCGGGCGGCCATGTCCGCGGCGACGTCGGGCTCTTCGAGCAGTCCCGCCAGCTGCGCTCTGGTCGCGAGCGAGGGCAGCAGCGCGGGCTGCGGGTAGGCCTCGGCGGTGTCCGCGCTGCGGGCGATCCGGCGGGCCCGCTCGAGATCGCCGCGCTGGGCCCAGTAGTTCCCGTACACCGCCATCGTGAACGACGGCGAGCGGCGGTCGAACATCGTGAACTCGTCGGCGGAGAGGAGGTCACCGCGGCCGGTGAGCCCGTCGATGATGATCAGCACGAAGAGCGAGACTCCCCGCAGCGAGTCGTGCGTGCGGCCTTCGAGCAGCCGCAGGCAGTCCCGCACCGTGGCGATGGCGTCGTCGAACCGGCCCCGGGCGACCTCGACGGCGGCCCGGGCGCGCAGGTAGTGCCACCGGGCGAGCGGGCGCCTCAGCCGTTCGGTCAGCTGCCGCATCGGCGCCAGTGCCGCCTCCGCGTCGTCGACCCGGCCGAGCATCATGTAGGCGTCGAAGCGCCACAGCCAGCCCCAGAGCCGGGTGTCGTCGTCCTGCTCGGCCTCGCCGAGGGCGAACATCCGCTCCGCCAGTTCGAGCCGCTCGTGCACCCCGTCCGGACCCGAGCGGGCCATCTGCCGCGAGCGCAGCGCCGAGCGGAGCACTTCGGCGTCGCCGAGCCGGTCCGCGATCGCGAGCGCCTCGGCGGAGAACCGGTCGGCGTCGGCGCCGCCGACGAACCCGGCCTC
>NZ_JAAGNB010001316.1:0-35976 GCF_010550475.1 Amycolatopsis sp. SID8362 | reverse complement strand
CACGCGGCCGGCGGCGAGCTGGTCCTTGATGCGCTCGGCGATCGTCGCCCACTCGCGGACGTCGACGCCGCCGACGAGCTCGTCGGCGCGGCCGGCCGGGCGGGCCGCGGCGAGCTGGCCGGAGCGGGCGACCATCAGGCTGACGTCGGAGAGCGCTTCCATGTCCCGCTGCTCGCGCAGCAGGTCCGAATAGGCCCAGTACAGCGCGGTCAGGCCGAGGAAGACGGCGAGCACCAGCGGCCACGCCTTGGGCGTGTTCGAAATGACGAGGTAACCCGAGAGGCCGACGGAGGCGTTGACGAACCCGACGACCAGGATCCGCGCGGTGAGCCGGACCGCGGTGCTGACGCGCATCCGGCGCCGCAGCACGCGGACCGCGGCCAGCGCGAGCAGCGTGCTCACCAGCGGCGCGGTCAGGGTGCCCGCCAGCGCGGCGACCCACGGGAACTTGTCGCCGCCACCGGCGCCGACGGCGTACTTGACCAGGCCCGCGACCGCGAAGGCGCCGGTGATCTCCAGCAGGAACGCGCCCGCGTTGTAGAGGACGCGGCCGGCGACCTTCCGCGCGAGCAGCGTGCCGATGCCGGCGACCAGGTGCGCGGCCAGCACGACTTCGAACGGCGCGATGAAGAACCCGATGACGAGCGGGATCTCGGTGAAGGAGATGGTCCAGGAGATGCCGCTGCGGACGTCGACGTTGATGCCGAGCTGCTCGGCGAGCAGGAACGCGACCGCGAGCACCGGCCCGATCCACAGCAGCTTGCTGTCCCAGTGGAACGGCTGCCACGAGCCGACGGCGAACGCGGCGACGAGACCCAGGCTCAGCACGGCGAAGGTGTAGGCGCGGAACCGGCGTTCGTCCGTGCGGGCTTCGGCGGAGGCGGCGGGTTGCGGTGGTGTCCCGGAAGCGGCTCCCGGCCCGGGCTGCGCCTGCGCGACGGCGTCGCCGTGGGCGTTGGTGTCCGGCATCCGACCTTCCCTCCCGGCTTGTCCACCGGTGCTGATCCGTGACTTCGGGTGTGGACAAGGGCCATACCGTACCCCGTAGGGCGTACCCGTGTCCCTTTCGAGACAGTAGGAGATCACCCCAGGGTTAACAATGCCTCGAACGCGCTGACCTGCGTGGACCAAGGGGTGAAACATCGGGTGCCGCCCTTCGAGCGGTCCTCTGCCCACTCACGCCGCGATAGCGCTTGAATGTGCCCCATGCACAGCGATGCGATCGCCACCGAACACGCGGCACGGCTCGCGGCGGTGGACTCCCTGCTCCCCGGCTCGACCCCGTTCGAAGCGGCCGAAAACGCCGTGGTCCTGGAGGTGGCGACGGGTGACTCCGCCGCGTCCGGGCTGGCTTCCCGCGTCCAGGTCGACCGCGACGCCCCCAACGCGCCCTGGCGCGCGCTGACCGAGCACCGCCTCGACCTCCAGCTCGCCGGACCCCAGCCCGCCGGTGCGCTCGACGCCCTCCTCACTCGATGGGATGAACATCTGCGCGCGGTCGCCGAGCACGGCGACACCGAGACCGCCGCGATCGTCCCCCGCGCCAGCCGGGACGCCGCCGGCGCGCGCGAAATGCTGCACCACGGGTTCGCGCCGCTGCGGGTGGTCGCCGTCCGGCCGGCCCAGCGGATGATCCCGGCGGCCCCGCTCGGCACCCCGGGCGTCAAGATCCGCCGCGCCGAGCCCGGTGACCTCGAAACCGCGGTCGCGCTCGGCATGGAGCTGCACTCCTACGACGCCCAGTACGGCACGGTGAACTGGCGCACCGGCGTCGAGGACATCCTCGCCAAGGACCTGGCCGAGCAGCTGAACCGGCCGGAGCCGCCACTGTGGATCGCCGAGCTGTACGGCCGCCCGCTCGGCATGGTGAGCGTCCAGCACCCGGGCGAGACCGGCTGGATCAGCGACCGCGTCGCCGCGGCCCGCGTCGGGTACCTGTCGTGGCTGGCCGTCGCGGAGGCGGCGCGCTCGTCCGGCGTCGGCACCGCGCTGGCCACCCACGCCCACCACGTCCTGGACGAGGAGGGCGCCGACGTCGTCCTCCTGCACCACGCCGCGGCGAACCCGCTGTCGACGCCGTTCTGGTACGCGCAGGGGTACCGGCCGCTGTGGACGTACTGGCAGCGCCGCCCCGCCGTGCGCTGAACAAAAGGAGGATTACCGGCGGCGCGCGGTCCTTATAGGCTGGCGCCCGGAGAGTGAGGGGAGCCGGGAGTGAGCGACCAGCGGGATTCCGCGCCGAGAGCGCCCGAGGGCGTCGACACCGAGAAGCCGTCCGCGGCCCGGATCTACGACTGGTACCTGGGCGGTACCCAGAACTGGGCCGTGGACCGCGAGTTCGGCAGGCGCATGGAGCAGCAGTGGCCGCTGGTGCGGCCCGGCTCGAAGCAGAACCGCGAGTTCATGAACCGCGCGGTGCGGGCCGCCCTGCGGGCCGGGATCCGGCAGTTCATCGACCTCGGCTCCGGCGTCCCGACGGCCGGGAACGTGCACGAGGTCGTCGAGGCCGAGCTGCCCGAGGAGCACGACGCCAAGGTCGTCTACGTCGACTACGAGCCGGTCGCCGTGGCGCACGCGACGCTGATCCTCGAAGAGAGCGCGGCGACCGACTGGGCCGGCATCGTCCAGGCGGACATGCGGGACCCGAAGTCCGTCCTGCGCGCGGAGGAGACGAAGCGGCTCATCGACTTTTCGCAGCCGGTCTGCCTGATGATGATGGCGGTGCTGCACTTCGTCGGCCCGGACGACGACCCCGAGGGCATCCTCGCCGCGTACCGCGAAAAGCTCGCGCCCGGCAGCTGGCTGGCCATCTCGCAGATGAGCGAGGGCGACGGCAGCGGCGAGACGCTCGAAGGGCTGCGCTGGTTCGTCGAGCAGTACCGCAAGACCAGCAACCCGGTCTGGCTGCGCGACCGCGAAGAGATCGAGCCGCTGTTCGGTGACTGGCCGCTGCTCGAACCGGGCATCGTGCACCTGCCGGACTGGCGGCCCGACCGGAAGCTGAACGCGCTGGAGGCGGAGGCCCGCCCGTACGCCTGGTGCGGCATCGCGGCCCGGCCAGGCGGCTGACCTGCGGTTTCCCCGATCGCTGTGGGCGAACGCACCATCGGAAACAAACACACCCATCGGAGAGTTGAGCTAGGCAGACTCAACTAACCGAGGAGTGCACATGTCCGACACCCGCCTCCTGCCCGTGCTCCCGCTCGATGACGACGTCGTGCTGCCGGGCATGGTCGTCCCGCTCGACCTGAGCGACACCGAGACGCGGGCCGCGGTGGAGTCCGCCCAGGCCAACACCCCCTCCCAGGCGTCCTTCCCCGGCATCCGGTCGACCGGGACCGCCAAGGCAGAGGTCCTCATCGTCCCGCGCGTCCACGGCGAATACGCCGAGTTCGGCACGGTCGCCACGGTCGAGCGCATCGGCCGCGTGCCCGGTGGCAAGGCCGCCGTGCTGCTGCGCGGCACGTCCCGCGCGCTCGTCGGCCGGATCGCCGACGGCCCCGGCGCCGCCCGCTGGGTGCACGCCGAGGACGCCCCCGAAACCACGGACGACCAGACCGCGAAGCTCGCGGCCGAGTACAAGGCCGTCGTCATCTCGATCCTCCAGCAGCGCGGCGGCTGGCAGCTGATCGACGCCGTCCAGCAGGTCGAAGACGCCTCCGCGATCGCCGACCTGTCCGGCAACGCGCCGTACCTGTCCACCGAGCAGAAGCTCGAGCTGCTCGGCGCGCTGGACGTCACCGCGCGCCTGGAGAAGGCGCTCGAGTGGAGCAAGGAGCACCTGGCCGAGCTCGAGGTCACCGACACCATCCGCAAGGACGTCGCCGAGGGCATGGAGAAGCAGCAGAAGGAGTTCCTGCTGCGCCGCCAGCTCGAAGCGATCCGCAAGGAGCTCGGCGAGCTCGACGGAACCGCTCAGGACGACGATTACCGCGCCCGCGTCGAGGGCGCCGAGCTGCCCGACGCCGTCAAGAAGGCCGCGCTGGCCGAGGTCGACAAGCTGGACCGCACGTCCGAGCAGTCCCCCGAGGGCGGCTGGATCCGCACCTGGCTGGACACCGTCCTGGAGCTGCCCTGGAACGAGCGCACCGAGGACGTCTACGACATCGCGGCCGCGCGGGCCGTTTTGGACGCCGACCACGCCGGTCTCGACGACGTCAAGGAACGCATCATCGAGTACCTGGCCGTCCGGAAGCGCCGCGCGGAATCGGGCCTCGGCCCGGTCGGCGGGCGTCGTTCGGGCGCCGTGCTCGCCCTCGCGGGCCCTCCCGGGGTCGGCAAGACGTCGCTGGGCGAGTCCGTCGCGAAGGCCATGGGCCGCAAGTTCGTCCGCGTGGCGCTGGGCGGCATCCGCGACGAGGCGGAGATCCGCGGCCACCGCCGCACGTACGTCGGCGCGCTGCCCGGCCGGATCGTCCGCGCCATCAAGGAAGCCGGCTCGATGAACCCGGTCGTGCTGCTCGACGAGATCGACAAGGTCGGCGCCGACTACCGCGGCGACCCGACGGCGGCGCTGCTCGAAGTCCTGGACCCGGAGCAGAACCACACGTTCCGCGACCACTACCTCGAGGTCGAGCTGGACCTGTCCGACGTCGTGTTCCTGGCGACGGCCAACGCGCTCGAGACCATCCCCGGCCCGCTGCTGGACCGCATGGAGCTCGTCACGCTGGACGGCTACACCGAGCACGAGAAGGTGACGATCGCACGCGACCACCTGCTCCCCCGCGAGCTGGAGCGCGCCGGCCTGGGCGCCACGGACGTGGTGCTGACGGACGCCGCGTTCAGCCGGATCGCCGCCGAGTACACCCGCGAGGCGGGCGTGCGCGACGCGAACCGCACGATCGCGAAGGTGCTGCGGAAGGTCGCGACGAAGGTGGCGCTGGACGAGGTGTCGCTGCCGCTTTCGGTGGACGCTCCGGACCTTGAGACGTACCTGGGCCGCCCGCGGCACATCCCCGAGTCGTCGCTCCCGGCGTCGACGCAGCGCACGGCGACCCCGGGCGTGGCGACCGGCCTGGCGGTGACCGGCGCCGGCGGTGACGTCCTCTACATCGAGGCGTCGCTGGCCGACGAGGAGTCCGGCGCGTCCGGGCTGCAGCTGACCGGCCAGCTCGGCGACGTGATGAAGGAGTCGGCGCAGATCGCGCTGTCCTACCTGCGCTCGCACGGCGCGGAGCTGGAGCTGCCGGTGGGCGACCTCCGCAAGCGCGGCATCCACGTCCACGTCCCGGCGGGCGCGGTCCCGAAGGACGGCCCGTCGGCCGGCGTCACGATGACGACGGCACTGGCGTCGCTGCTGTCGGGCCGCGTGGTCCGCGCCGACGTCGCGATGACCGGCGAGGTGTCGCTGACCGGCAGGGTCCTCCCGATCGGCGGCGTCAAGCAGAAGCTGCTCGCCGCACACCGCGCGGGGATGAAGACGGTGATCATCCCGCAGCGCAACGAGCCGGACCTCGACGACGTCCCGGCCGAGGTGCTGGCCCAGCTGGACGTCCACGCGGTGGCGAACGTCCGCGAGGTCCTCGACCTCGCCCTGACCCCGGCGTCCACGCCGGTCCACCAGGCGGCGTAACCCCGAGCGCCGCCACCCGACGAACGGCCGGTTTCCCCTTCCCCCTGGGAAACCGGCCGTTCGCGTACGTTCGCCAGCCGGCGGGCGGCGATGTGTTCGTAAAACCAGCCATCATTGAACGATGGGGGCTAACGGCTCAGTGCCACAAAAAGGGCAGCGACGGAAACTGCGAAGCTCAGCCAGGACGCCAAAGGGAACACGAAGTCTTTCAGGACTTCCCAACGGGTTCGATCACGCATCGGATCCAGGAACAGCAGTTCACGATCGGTCGCGCCCGAGTCGCGAGCGGGTCGGTTCCGGAGGTCGCCGTGGTGCCGGCGAACCTCTGGCACCAGGTCTTCCCGGCCGGCGATCACCACGATCGCCACGTCGATCAGGAACCGGCACACGGCGCCGGCTTCCTCGTGCGTCGGCCGGTCGGACACCTCGATGTCCAGCACGGGACGAGCGAGGCGCGCTGCCCGGTCTGCCAGCGCGGGCGGCGACGCCCAGGTCCAGTGCTCGGTCTGCACCACCAGGAAGAGCGCTCGCGCCGCCGCTCCGGCGAGCTGGAGAACTCGAATCGGACGGCCCCGGCGTTCCCAGGCCGAGAGTGCGGCGCCCACGGACCGATAGAACCGGATCCGGCTGCGCACGTCGACACCTCGAACGAACCTGAGCCCATACCCGCCGATTCTGACCGCTTGATAGCCGACCACTGCGACCCCGCAGCAAAAGAAGACGGCCACGCCTGCCGCGATGAAAGGCAGATACCGGTTGTCGACAGGCTGCGCTGGCACCAACGGCGTGGCCTCGGCCGGCAGCATCGACCAATAGGTGATCAGGCCGACGACGACGAGAAACCCCAGGGCAGTCAGTGCTGCGATGCCGGCGAATTTCAGCCGCCGACGCCGTAACCACTCGATGTCGTCGAGGCGATCAACCGAACCCTGCCCGTCCCACGCGGAGAAGAATCTTAGCCGGCTTTCATACAACGTCCGCCCGATCTGGGGCCATTCCCCGAACAACCACCAACTGACGGAGTCGCCCAGAACTCGGCGTGCCAGCCTTGGAACGGGGAGAGTGGTCGAACTCGACTGGTTACTGATCGGCCGCGGCCCGGGCATCTATTCAGATTAGGACAAGTCCTGCAGTTCCGGCAGGGGCACGCCTTACAGCGTGCTTTCGGTACCGGCCCACGGATGGCCGCATCCGGCTGCACATCGCTGCGTCTGGCCGCACCACGCAAAGAAGCCCCGCGCCTGGCGTGTGCCAAGGTCACGGGGCTTCTTCACTGGGTGGCGGGTGAGGGATTCGAACCCCCGTAGGCGTAAGCCAACTGGTTTACAGCCAGTCCCCTTTGGCCACTCGGGTAACCCGCCAAGGCCGGGCGAACCGGCCGGGGAGAAGCTTACCGAACGGGTCCGGGCGGGGGTCAACCGGGATACCCGTCCCCCGGTGGGGGCTAGGCTGGGTGGCCCCTGACAAGCGAGTACGAGGTGTGAGGACACGTGGCGGATCCCTCTTTCGACGTCGTGAGCAAGGTCGACCGCCAGGAGGTGGACAACGCGCTCAACCAGGCGAGCAAGGAGCTCGGAACGCGCTTCGACTTCCGCGGCACGGGCACGACGATCAACTGGTCCGGCGAGGAGGCCATCGCGATCGAGTCCGAGACCGAGGAGCGCGCCCTGGCCGCGGTCGAGGTCTTCAAGGAGAAGCTGATCAAGCGCAACATCTCCCTGAAGGCGTTCGAAGCGGGCGAGCCGGCCCTCTCGGGCAAGATCTACAAGATCGGCGGCAAGATCCTCCAGGGCATCGCCTCGGACAAGGCGAAGCAGATCGCGAAGTTCATCCGCGACGAAGGTCCGAAGGGCGTCCAGGCCCAGATCCAGGGCGACCAGCTGCGGGTGTCGGGCAAGAAGAAGGACCAGCTGCAGGACGTGATCGCGTTGCTGAAGGGCAAGGACTTCGAGATCGCGCTGCAGTTCACGAACTACCGGTGATTCACCCTCGTTGACCTGCGGGTATCTGGTTTCAGGTGCCCGTGGGTACAACGTCGGTACAACCGAGCGCGGAGTCCACGAGCGTCCGCGTCTGGTCCACCGAGTCCGGCCAGTAGCCGACGTAGGTGTTGAGCGTCACCGTGGGCGCGGTGTGGGCCAGACGACATCTCGCCGACCTCCCGAAGGGCTATCACGCCGCGTCAAGGGGGCGTTTCGGAGCTCAGTCACCGACGCGCGAAGGTGCCCCTTCGACCCGACGTGATCGGGCTGCGCCAGGTCGACGAGATGCCGAGAGACCAGCCACTTACATCGAATCCGCCTAAAACGGAGGAATCCCCATACTATTTAGCAATGAATTGAGCTTTTTCGCGCCGTCAAGCGCCCCCGCTAAGTCCGCGTACGGAACTCCCTGCCCATGAGCAACACTATTCCGAACCGCGCGAATCGTGTTAATTGAGCGCGAATGACGTCGACTGAAACCGGCTATTGACTCCCTATCCCGCGAGGTAAGCTGACCGAGAACGCCACGTCGAGGGTTAACTCTCACATCGATCGTATCCCACTCGCGCAGAAGCTCTACAATCATGGAGTCCATCTCGCGGAGCATCTCCTGCTCTTCCGCGTCGTATGGATCACCTCTGTTTGCGTAGTCTTCAGCTGCAGAACCACGACGACCAGCCGCCTCTTCCTGATCGACTTCCTCTGCAACCTTTTTCGCATCACCAGGGGTATTGTAGAAGTTCTGAGTAAGGTTCTGCGCAGCAGTCAATGTCGCAACCTGATTCGCGAATCTTAACTCCAGGTCTATTTGACGCGTCTTCGTGGCGTCGATTTCCTTTTGCTGAACCTCAGTCTTCCGCTTTAGCGAAAACACATTCATGATGGTCAATTCCCCGAGTTCGGGAAATAGCAGCAGAACCGATGGAATCAGCAGAGGCAACAGGTCGGCAAGCGCCCACGGAGAGCAGGATACTGGCTTCGGCAAGCCCACAACAGTGACGTCCCGGCAGATCCTCAAAGGCGCATACCAGTAACTTGCCACCACAAGAGCAACCGACCCTGTCGCCAAAACGACAGCCAGGGTCCATCGAAAATACCTGAATATCACGGTCGCCCGAGAGGGAGCACCGGACGCCGGTGCCTCTTTTTCCTCCACGTTCGAATCAGGAGGAGGCTTGACCTCTTGCTCTCCGTGCTCGACCTTCGTGCTCTCTGGTGCCATGGATCCTAACCAATCTACATTGCAGAGCGTTACCGCCGAGCAAGCAACGGGTTTGATGAGCCGAGGATACCGGTACAAATCCGGTACAGATGCCACCGACCAGCGACAATCAACGACGACCATCAACGGACACAAACCCGCAGCTCAGAGCCCCGCACTACGCCGTTACCCCAGGCAGGACGCAGTTTACGAACTACCGCTGACGTCGCTGCGGGCACCCGGCTCCGGGTGCCGACTCAATAGGGCTGTGACTCCACTCACTCGCCGACGTGCCGGGTCAGCTCCTCGAGCGCGCGGTGCAGCGCCCACGCGTGGGTCGCCACCTTCTTCTTGACCCCAAAGTGCTCTGCCGGTCGACCGGGTTCGCGTCGCGTGCGCTTTTGACCATCGTGAACAACCGCTGCGCGCACTGAGCGAAATCCTCGTGCACCCGCGTGTCGTGGTAAACGGCCACAACTTCGCCTCCGCGCTCGTCCGGCTCCCCACTCAAGACGGTGTCAACGTCCAGCTCGCCTCGTACCCATCCACCTTCAGGAACCCCGGCCCCCGCACGTCCCGCTCCACCTGCACGTCCCCGATCTGGTTCAGCAGCAGGTCCCGGAACTCCCCCGCGTGGATGCACAGCGCGATGTTCCCCCGCGTCTTCGCCGCGAACCGCACCCGCGACACGCCCTCCGGCAGTCGCAGCACCGCTTCGCCCTTTCCCGAAGACTCCTGCCCCGGCGCCGTCATCGGGAGGCTGCGGTAGTCCGAAATCGTCGCCGTCCACGGCGCGTTCGCGTGGACCGTCACCCGCTTCGTCGGGCGGTCCTCGTACGTGTTCAGCCACGTCGTGCCCTTGTACGCGCCGATCGCGTTGACCAGGCCGTGCTCGCCGCCGTCGGAGTCGATGATCACGTTGGACGTGCACTTCGGGCAGTCGAACGTGAAGAACCCCATCTGGTCGGCGGGCCAGCTGGTCTCGAACTCGCCGCTGCCCTTGCCCGTGTGGGTCTCCGTCGGGACTTCGCGCGGCGCCGGGGGCGCGGTCGAGGTCGCGGTCGGCATCCGGACGGACGCGCCGGACGCGGTCTCGATCGTCCCGTAGCCGCTGCCGGGTGCGCACCCCGCCGCGAGTGCCAGCACGAGGACGCCGAACAGCCGAAATTTCATCATTCCCCCTCCGGTGATCTTTCGACCGACCCCACCTCCGCGTTACCGTCACGCGCCGCAACCGGTCACCCGATGGCGCGCAGCAAACCCCCCGAACGTGCGAATGGGCCGTGTGACTGTCCACGGTGGACCCGATCAGCGTGTTGTAATCGCGCGGTCACGCCGTGGAGAGGGTCAGGATGCGCCGGTTTCTCGTCTTCGTGCTGCCGCTGACGCTCATCGCGACGTTGCTCACGCCCGCGAGCGCGGCCGAGCGCAAGCAGCTCGTGCCCGGCTACGGTTCGTACGCGCGGCTCATCCGGCTCGACCACTCGATCATCGGCCGCGGGCGCATCATCGCCACGCTGACCAGCGAAGACGCCGGTGGCAAGTTCACGCCGGTGATGGAGAGCACGGACGAAGGCGAGTCGTTCCACAAGATCGGCGAGATCCACGACCCCGACGGGCGGTACGGCATGTGCTGCGGCACCGTCTACGAGCTCCCGCAGCGGGTCGGCAAGCTCCGCGCCGGCACGCTGCTGTGGGCCGCGTCCTACCGGCAGGACGCCGGGCCGCAGCGCCGCGTCGGGATCCGGATCTGGGCCAGCAAGGACGGCGGCCGCGCGTGGAGCTTCCTGTCCGAGGCCGCGCGGTCGCACAACATCGACGGCATCTGGGAGCCCGAGTTCACCGTCGACGCCGGCGGCACGCTCTGGCTGCACTACGCCGACGAGACGCAGGCGCCGAAGTACGCGCAGGTGCTCAACCGGGTCGCCTCGACCGACGGCGTGACCTGGGGCACCAAGCAGCTCACCATGGCGATCCCGCCCGACCGCGTCCGGCCCGGCATGCCGATCATCCGGCGGCTGCCCGACGGCCGGTACTACTTCGCCTACGAGATCTGCAACTACCGCGACCGCTACTGCGACCCGTACTTCAAGATCTCGGCCGACGGCGCCAACTGGGGCGACCCCGCCGACCCCGGCACCCGCGTCACCACCGCCAACGGCAACTACTTCCAGCACGCGCAGACGATCACGCTGTTCCCCGGCGGCCCGAACGGCGTGCGGATCGTCATGGTCGGGCAGATCTACACCAACGCCAAGGGCAAGCCGCAGCCGAACAACGGCCAGGTCCTGCTGGCGAACGACAACTTCGGGGCCGGTCACTGGTACGAACTGCCCGCTCCCGTGCACATCACCGGCATCTACAACAACTTCTGCCCCAACTACTCCTCGACGCTGCTGCCGGTCGACGACGGTAAGAACGTGCTGGAGATCGCCACTGAGTACAACCTGGGCTGCAAGGCCTACTTCGGCAAAGGACCGGCCTTCTAGCGCTTCTCGATCGGCCGCGCCGGCCCAGCCCGTAGGGTGGGGACGCAGTCGTGGCCGAAGAGAGGGAGGCAGTTCATGAAGGGCATCGTGCTGGCCGGAGGCAGCGGGACCCGCCTGCACCCGATCACCCAGGCGGTGTCGAAGCAGCTGCTGCCGGTCTACGACAAGCCGATGGTCTACTACCCGATCTCGGTGCTGATGCTGGCCGGGATCCGCGAGATCCTGATCATCTCCACCCCCACCGACCTGCCGATGTTCCGGCGGCTGCTGGGCAGCGGCGACCAGTTCGGCGTCTCGTTCTCCTACGCCGAGCAGCCCAGCCCCAACGGGCTCGCCGAGGCGTTCGTGATCGGCGCGGACTTCATCGGCGACGACGACGTGGCGCTGGTGCTCGGCGACAACATCTTCTACGGCCAGGGCTTCTCCAGCCGCCTCCAGCAGGCCGTGCGCGAGCTCGACGGCTGCGTCCTGTTCGGCTACCCGGTGAAGGACCCCGAGCGCTACGGCGTCGGCGAGGTCGGCCCGGACGGCAAGCTGCGCACGATCGAAGAAAAGCCCGAAAAGCCGCGCTCGAACAAGGCGATCACCGGGCTGTACTTCTACGAGAACGACGTCGTCGAAATCGCGCGCTCGCTGAAGCCGTCGCGGCGTGGCGAGCTGGAGATCACCGACGTCAACCTGACCTACCTGCGGCAGGACCGGGCCACGCTGGTCGAGCTCAGCCGCGGGTTCGCCTGGCTCGACACCGGCACGCACGACTCGCTGCTCGAAGCCGGCCAGTTCGTGCAGGTGCTGGAGCACCGCACCGGCGTGCGCATCGCGTGCCTGGAGGAGATCGCGCTGCGGATGGGCTTCATCGACGCCGACGAGTGCTACGCGCTGGGCGCGAAGCTGGCGAAGTCCGGCTACGGCGACTACGTCAAGGCGGTCGCGGTCGCGGCGGGGGCGTCGGCCTAGAAGCCGCCCGGCCCGCGGCGGGCCATTTCCTCGAGCCGCCGGATCCGGTCGGCGATCGGCGGGTGGGTCGAGAACAGCTTGCTCAGGCCCTCGCCGGGGCGGAACGGGTTCGCGATCATCAGGTGCGACTGCGACACCAGCTGCGGCTCGGCGACCAGTGGCCGCGCCCGCGTGCCCGCGTCGAGCTTCCGCAGCGCCGAGGCCAGGCCCAGCGGGTCGCCGGTGAGCTCGGCGCCGGACGCGTCGGCCTGGTACTCCCGCGACCGGCTCACGCCCATCCGGATCACCGCGGCCGCGATCGGCCCGACGAAGATCAACATGAGGCTGACCAGCGGACTGCCGTCGCGGTTGTTGCCGCCGAAGAACAGCGCGATGTTCGCGAGCACGCTGATCACGCTGGCCAACGCGCCGGCGACGCACGAGATCAGGATGTCGCGGTTGTAGACGTGGGACAGCTCGTGCCCGAGCACGGCCCGCAGCTCGCGCTCGTCGAGCAGGTCGAGGATGCCGGTGGTGCAGCACACGGCCGCGTGCCGCGGGCTGCGGCCGGTCGCGAACGCGTTCGGCGCGACCGTCGGGCTCAGGTAGAGCTGCGGCATCGGCTGGCGGGCGACCTGCGCCAGCTCGCGCACGATCCGGTACATCGCGGGCTGCTCGACCTCGGACACCGGCCGCGCCCGCATCGCGCGCAGCGCCAGCTTGTCCGAGTTGAAGTACGCGTAGGCGTTCATCCCCAGCGCGATGAGCAGGCCGATGACCAGGGCACCGCGGCCGAAGAGCCCGCTGATCGCGATGATGATCGCCGACAGCAGGCCGAGCAGCAACGCCGTCTTGAGTCCGTTCTGGTGCCCGTGCACGCGCGCTCGCCTCCGTCCGCTCTGGAAGTGGGTTACCCATCGGAAACAACGCGATCGGGCGACGCGAAGTTCCTTCGCGTGAGCATCGCGCGGGTTACGCTCGGAAGGCGAGTTGATCACGAGCGGAGGCGCCGATGCGAGGTCGCCCGATAGGCCGGAGGGCCCTGTTCGCCCTGGTCACAGCCGGTGCCGGCGCTCTGGTCCTGCCGGCGGCGGCGCGCGCGGAAGAGGTCCGCTCGATCGACGTCGGCGGCACGCCGACCGGGGTGGCGGTGAATCCGGTCACGGGGCTCGCCTACGTCGCCGATCCCGAGGCGGGGGTGGTGTCCGTCGTCGACCCGGGCAGCGCATCGGTGGTCGCGCTGGTCCACGTCGGCGGCGAGCCGGGCGACGTCGCCGTCGACCCGGAGGCCGGCCGGATCTACGTCGCGAACCCGCCGGCGGGCACCGTCGTGGTCCTGGACGGCCGCACGCACGACCTGGTGAGCGTGATCGGCGCCGGGACGGGCGCGGCCACGCTGGCGGTGGACGAGCAGGCCAACCGCGTCTACGCGGCGAGCGCCGCCACCGGCACGCTCGCCGTGCTCGACGGCGTCAGCTGCACGCTGGCGGCCCTCGTGCCGGGGCCGAAGCCGAGCCTCGCCGGGATCGCCGTCGACCCCGGCCGCAAGCTGGCCTACTGCGCCAGCACGGCGACCGATTCGGTCGAGGTGTTCTCGATCGACAGCGGCAAGTTCGTGGCCAGCGTGAAGGTCGGGGCGCGGCCGACGGCCGTCGCGGTGCACGCGGCGAGCGGCACGGTGTACGTCGCGAACTCCGGCATCCACCACATGTCCATTGTGGACGCGGCCACGCACACCGAGCGCAAGACCGTGTTGCTGCGCAGCGAATCCTCCGCGTTGGCCGTGCACCAGGGCACGAACACGGTGTACACCAACGGCGGCCAGAACGGCCTCAGCCGCGTCGACGGCGCCACCGGAACGCTGACCGGCGAGCTGTCGCTGGGCGTCAACCCCGGCGACGTCGCGGTCGACCAGCGCACGCGCGCGGTGTGGGTCACCGATCCCCTGAACGGCCGGGTTTCGGTCGTCGGCGATTTCTGAGCCCGCGGCTGGGGCAACTCCAGGTATACGGTCGGAAAGCATGAAACTCGGACTGCAGATCCCCGACTTCACCTGGCCGAACGGGGCGTCCGCGCTGGGCGCCGACCTGGCCGCCGTCGTCCGCACCGCCGACAACGCGGGCTTCGACTCCATCGCCGTGATGGACCACTTCTTCCAGATCGGCGGGGTCGGCCCCGTCGAGAACGACATGCTCGAGGCGTACACGACCCTCGGCTTCATCGCGGCGCACACCGAGCGCGCCAAGCTGCTGACCGTCGTCACCGGCGTCCTCTACCGCCACCCGGGCCTGCTGGCCAAGGCGATCACGACCCTGGACGTGCTGTCAGGCGGCCGCGCGATCCTCGGCATCGGCGCGGGCTGGAACGAGGACGAGTCCCGCGGCCTCGGCTTCCCGTTCCCGCCGGTCGCGGAGCGCTTCGAGCTGCTGGAGGAGAACCTCCAGTACGTGCTGGGGATGTGGGCGGACGGCGACGAGCCGTTCAAGAGCAAGCACTTCGACGCGACGCGGCTGCTGAACGTCCCGCAGGCCCTGTCCGACCCCCGTCCCCCGATCATGATCGGCGGCGGGGGCGAGAAGAAGACGCTGCGGCTGGTCGCGAAGTACGCCGACCAGTGCAACCTGTTCAACAGCCCGGAGCTGGAGCACAAGCTCGACGTCCTCAAGCAGCACTGCGAGAACGAGGGCCGCGACTACGACTCGATCACCAAGACCGTCTACCACATCCTCGACATCGGCGAGGACGGCTCGAAGTCCGGCGAGCTGCTGAAGGAGCTGGAGCGGCTGCACGGCCTGGGTATCGACGTGGCGCTCGGGATGGTCCCGCACGTCCACAACCCGGCGGTGCTGGAGAAGTTCGGCACCGACGTGATCCCGGCCGCGGAAAAGATCGGCTGAGCAATTTCCGTTCGGCAATTTGCCTGAGCCCTCTGCGCCATTCCGGCGCGGAGGGCTTCAGCCGTCTTTGGCGAAGACGCGGGTCAGCGCCGCGATGCCGATGCCGGCCACCGCGAGGACGATCCCGCTCACCGGCCACCCCACCAGCACGAGCACCGCGCCGGCGCCCGCGAACAGGACGAACTCCACCAGGAAGCGGGCCGGTTCCGGGAGGCGGCGGCGGGCACGCGGGGCGATGAACAGGCCCCAGAGCGCGGCGGCGACCAGCGGGAGCAGGACCGCGTCGACGATCGCCAGCGCCACCCCGGTGCCGAGCTGGGAGCCCGCCAGGGCGAGGCCGCCCAGCAGGGCCAGCTCGGTCAGGAAGCGGATCGTGAGCACCACGCCCGCGACCCCGCTCGGACGGGGTGTCGGCTCCGAAGTCATCCGGCCAGCCTAAGACCGGTCCACTGTGGACGTTACGGGTACGATCCGGCACGATGCGTGATCTTCACCACTATTAGGCCATTCAGGTTGCGGTTCCGAATCGGTCCACGAGCGGCTCCCGCGTCGCTGTAACGGCGATCCACCCCTGCTCGACGTGTTAAGCGCACATCGCGACCGCGAGCCAAGGAGCCTGGTAGATGACCACATGTCGACTCTGCGGTTCGACAAACACGGCCGGCGTCGTCGACCTCGGCGCGACTCCGCCGTGTGAGCGATTCCTGACCGCCGAACAGCTCGACGAGCCGGAGGCCACCTTCCCGCTCCACCTCAAGGTGTGCACCGACTGCTGGCTCGCCCAGATCCCCCCGCTGATCGACCCGGACGAAACCTTCACCGAGTACGCCTACTTCTCGTCCTTCTCGACGTCGTGGGTCGAGCACGCGAAGCGGTTCGTCGACGGCGCGGTCGAGCGGCTCGGGCTCGGCGAGAAGTCCTTCGTCGTCGAGGTCGCGAGCAACGACGGCTACCTGCTCAAGCACGTCGTCGGGCACGGCATCCGGTGTCTGGGCGTGGAACCCTCGGTGAACGTCGGGCAAGCCGCGCGCGACGCCGGCGTGCCCACCCTGACCGCGTTCCTCTCCGAAGAGACCGGCCTCCGGGTGCGCGAGGAACACGGCCCGGCCGACCTCGTCGCCGCGAACAACGTCTACGCGCACATCCCCGACGTCCTCGGCTTCACCAAGGGCCTGCGGGCGCTGGTCGCCGACGACGGGTGGGTCTCCATCGAGGTCCAGCACCTGCTCACGCTGATCGAGAAGAACCAGTACGACACGATCTACCACGAGCACTTCCAGTACTACACGGTCGAATCCGCGCGCCGGGCCCTCGCGACCGGCGGCCTGACCGTGGTCGACGTCGAGCTGGTGCCGACGCACGGCGGGTCGATCCGGCTGTGGGCGCGTCCGGCCGAGGTGGCGGGCGAGCCCAGCGAGCGGATGACCGACGTGCTGGAGCGCGAGAAGGCGGCCGGGCTGCACGAGCTGTCCGGGTACACCGAGTTCGCCGAGCGCGTCACCCGCGTGCGGCTGGACCTGCTGAAGTTCCTGATCGAGGCGCGCAACGACGGGAAGACCGTCGTCGGCTACGGCGCCCCGGGCAAGGGCAACACCCTGCTCAACCACTGCGGCATCCGGACGGACCTGCTGCAGTACACGGTCGACCGCAACCCGTACAAGCACGGCCGGTTCACGCCGGGCACGCGCATCCCCGTGCTGCCCCCGGAGCGGATCGAAGCCGACCGGCCCGACTACGTGCTCGTCCTCCCCTGGAACCTCCGGGAGGAACTGACCGGACAACTCTCCTACATCGGGGCGTGGGGCGGAAAGCTCGTGTTCCCGATCCCCCACCTGGAAATCGTCGAGGTGCAGTGACGTGAAGGTCGTTCTCTTCTGCGGTGGCTACGGGATGCGGATGCGCAACGGCGCGGCCGACGACGTCCCCAAGCCGATGGCGATGGTCGGTCCGAGACCGCTCATCTGGCACGTGATGCGCTACTACGCGCATTTCGGCCACACCGAATTCATCCTGTGCCTCGGCTACGGCGCGGCGCACATCAAGAACTTCTTCCTGAACTACCAGGAAACCATTTCCAACGACTTCATCCTGCGCAACGGGCAGGCGGAACTGCTCTCGACCGACATCGCCGACTGGACGATCACCTTCGTGCAGACCGGCATCGAGTCGCCGATCGGCGAGCGCCTGCGCCGCGTCCGCCACTACCTCGACGGCGACGAAATGTTCCTCGCGAACTACGCCGACGTCCTTTCCGACGTCCCGCTGCCCGACATGATCGAGCGCTTCTCGAACACCGACGCGGGCGCGTCGATGATGGTCGTCCCGCCGCAGTCGTCGTTCCACTGCGTCGAAATGGACGAAGGCGGCATGGTCGGCTCGATCACCGCGGTCAGCGAAATGCCGCTGTGGGAGAACGGGGGGTACTTCGTGCTCCGGCAGGAAGTGTTCGACCACATCCCGGAGAACGGCGACCTGGTCGCCGACGGCTGCGGCGAACTGGCCAAGCGCGGCCGGCTGCTGGCCTACCCGTACCGCGGGTTCTGGAAGCCGACCGACACGGTCAAGGAGCGCGCGGCGCTCGACAACGCGTACACGCACGGCGAGAAGCCCTGGGCGCTCTGGGAGCGGCCCGTCGCGAGCACGGCGTGATCGGCCTGCGGCCGGGGCGGCTCGGCAGCGTGGTCGCGCTCGGCGCGCACTGCGACGACATCGCGATCGGCGCCGGCGGCACGCTGCTGACGCTGTGCGCGTCCCGGCCCGGCCTGCGCGTCGACGCGCTGATCCTCTCCGGCGGCGGCACGCCCCGCGAGGACGAGGAACGGGCCGCGCTGGCCGCGTTCTGCCCGGGCGCGGACGTCGACGTCACGGTGCTCAAGCTGCCCGACGGCCGGTTCCCGGCGCACTGGGAAGAGGCCAAGAACGCGCTCGAGGAGCTGCGGCGGCGGACCGACCCGGACGTCATCCTGGCGCCGCGGACCGACGACGCGCACCAGGACCACCGCGGCCTCGCCAAGCTGGTGCCGACGGCGTTCCGCGACCACCTGACGCTGGGGTACGAGATCGTCAAGTGGGACGGCGACCTCGGCAGTCCTTCGGTCTACCAGCCGCTCGACGACGACGTCGCCGAATCGAAGGTCCGGCTGCTGCAGGAGCACTACGCGTCGCAGCGGCATCGCGGCTGGTACGACCGCGAAGCGTTCCTCGGGCTGGCCCGGATCCGCGGCATCGAAGCCGCCGCGAAGTACGCCGAAGCGTTCTTCGTCAAGAAACTCACTCTCGACCTGAAGGGCTGAATCCGATGCGGGTGTTGCTGACGGGGCACAAGGGCTACCTGGGGACGGTGATGGCCCCGGTGCTCGCCGCCGCCGGCCACGAGGTCGTCGGCCTCGACTCCGGGCTCTTCGAGTCCTGCCTGCTCGGCCCGGCCCCGGCCGACCCGGCCGGCCACGTCGTCGACCTGCGGGACGTCGAGGCCAAGCACGTCTCCGGGGTGGACGCGGTGATCCACCTGGCCGCGCTGTCGAACGACCCGCTCGGCTCGCTCGCGCCGGAGCTGACCTACGACATCAACCACCACGCGTCGGTGAAGCTCGCGAAGCTGGCGAAGGACGCCGGCGTGCAGCGGTACCTCTACGCGTCGACCTGCTCGGTGTACGGCGCCGGCGGCGACAACCTGGTCGACGAGGACGCGCCGCTGAAGCCGGTGACGCCGTACGCCGAGTCGAAGGTGCGCGTCGAGGCCGACGTCCACGAGCTCGCCGACGACGACTTCACCCCGGTCTACATGCGCAACGCGACCGCGTTCGGCTACTCGCCGCGGCTGCGCGGCGACATCGTGCTCAACAACCTGACCGCGCACGCGCACCTGTCCGGCGAGGTGCTGGTGCTCTCGGACGGCACGCCGTGGCGGCCGCTGGTGCACGCCCAGGACATCGCGCGCGCGTTCACGGCGGCCCTGACGGCGCCCAAGGAGGCCGTGCACAACAAGGCGTTCAACATCGGCACCGAGGACAACAACGTCACCGTCGCCGAGATCGCCCAGGAGGTCGTCGAGGCCGTGCCGGGCTCGACGCTGAACATCACCGGCGAGGCCGGCGCCGACCCGCGCTCGTACCGCGTCGACTTCTCGCGCTTCCGCGAGGCCATCCCGGGCTTCACGTGCGAGTGGTCGGTCAAGGACGGCGCCGTCGAGCTGATCGAGGCGTACCGGAAGTTCGGGCTGACCAGGGAGTCGTTCCAGCAGCTGTTCACCCGGCTCGCCTGGCTGAAGAGCGAGGGCGAAGCCGGCCGCGTCGACGACACCATGCGGCGGCGTTAGGTGGCGGGCCCGCAGCTGCGGACGGGCGCGGAGCTGCACGCCCTGGTCGAGCGGCTGTACCCGATCTGCCGCAGCATCACCGGCGACGGCGTGCGGCAGACCCTGGACATCATCGGCGAGCACATTTCTTTGGAGCGCCACGAAGTCCCGACGGGCACCGCCGTGCTGGACTGGACGATCCCGCAGGAGTGGAACATCCGGGACGCGTACGTCGCTTCTTCGGACGGCACGCGCGTGATCGACTTCCGGGAGCTGAACCTGCACGTCGTCGGGTACAGCGTCCCGGTGCGGCAGCGGATGCCGCTGAGCGAGCTGCGGGAGCACCTGCACACGCTGCCGGACCAGCCGTCGTGGGTGCCCTACCGGACCAGCTACTACGCCCCGGCCTGGGGGTTCTGCCTGGCGCAGGAGAAGCTCGACGCGCTGCCCGACGGCGAGTACGACGTCGTCATCGACTCGACCCTCGCCGACGGCTCGCTGACCTACGGCGAGCACGTCGTCCCGGGGCGCGTCACCGACGAGGTCATCGTGTCCTGCCACGTCTGCCACCCGTCGCTGGCGAACGACAACCTGGCCGGCATCGCGGTGGCGATCTCGCTGGCCCAGCAGCTCGTCGACCCCTATTACACCTACCGCTTCCTGTTCATGCCGGGGACGATCGGCTCGATCACCTGGCTGGCGCGCAACGCTTCCCGGATCGAGAAGGTTCGTCACGGCCTGGTGCTGGCCTGCGCGGGCGACCCGGGACCGTTGACGTACAAGAAGTCCCGCCGCGACGACGCCGAGATCGACCGCGTCGTGCAGCACGTCCTGCGTTCGCGCGAACACCGCGTCGTCGACTTCTCGCCGTACGGCTACGACGAGCGCCAGTTCTGCTCGCCGGGCTTCAACCTCGGCGTCGGCTCGCTGACGCGGACGCCGTACGCGGGCTACCCCGAGTACCACACGTCGGCCGACAACCCGGGGTTCGTCTCGCCCGCGGCCATGGAGGACACGCTCGGCGCGTTGCGGGATGCCTTCGGCGTCCTGGACCGCAACCGCCGGTACGTCAACCTCAGCCCGTACGGCGAGCCGCAGCTCGGCAAGCGCGGGCTGTACGACTCGCTCGGCGGCCGCAGCGACGCCAAGCAGGCCCAGATGGCGATGCTGTGGGTGCTCAACCTCTCCGACGGTTCGCATTCGCTCCTCGACATCGCCGAGCGGGCCGGGCTGCCCTTCGACATCGTCGACGTCGCCGCCCGCGCCCTGCACGACGCCGGCCTGGTCAAGGAGTGAGCGACGTGGCCAACCACCGCCGTGCCCCGCGCTCGATCTTCCGGTCGGGCGCGGTGCGCGCGATGGCCGGACGGTTGAGCTGGGGCCTCGGCGACCAGGCGGTGTCCAGCCTGACGAACTTCGCCGTCGGGCTGTACGTGGCGCGCTCACTCGGCACGTTCGCGTTCGGCGTCTTCAGCCTCGCCTGGGTGACCTACGGCGTGGTGCTGAACGTGTCGCGCGGCCTGGCCACCGACCCGCTGATGGTGCGGTTCAGCGCCGTGCCCGAGGACCGCTGGCGCCTAGGGGTCGCCAGCGCGTCGGGCACCGCCATCGGCGTCGGCTGCGCGACCGGCCTGATCAGCCTGGTCGCCGGGCTGGCCGCGGGCGGCCCGCTCGGCAACGCGTTCGTCGCGCTCGCCGTCGTCCTGCCGGGCCTGCTGCTGCAGGACGCCTGGCGGTTCGCGTTCTTCGCCCGCGGCGCGGGCAAGAAGGCCTTCATCAACGACTGCGTGTGGGGCGTGGCGCTCGTCCCGGCGCTGTACATCGCCGCTCAGGTCCACACGGTGGTCGCGTTCGTGCTGGCCTGGGGCCTCTCCGGCGCGGTCGCGGCCGGCTACGGCTGGTTCCAGACCGGCATCCTGCCCCACCCCCGCGAGGCACTGGGCTGGTTCCGGCGCCAACGCGACCTCAGCGTCCGGTACCTCGTCGAGAACGTCAGCAACAGCGGCGCGTCCCAGCTACGCGCCTACGGCCTCGGCGCCATCGCCGGCATCACCGCCGTCGGCGCGGTCCGCGGCGCCGAACAGCTCCTCGGCCCGTTCCTGGCCCTGCTCATGGGGCTCTCCCTGGTCACCGTCGCCGAGGGCGCGCGGGTGCTTCAGCGGGCGCCGCACCGGCTGAAGCACTTCTGCGTGATCCTCGGCGGCGGGCAGGCCGCCGCCGCCCTGTGCTGGGGTCTCGGACTGCTGCTCCTGGTGCCCGACCGCGCCGGACGCTGGGTGATGGGCTCGGTGTGGGACTCCTCGTCCCCGCTGATCCTCCCGGTCACCCTGGCCGTGGTCGGCGCGAGCTTCGCCACCGGCGCGGCCGCCGGGCTCCGCGCGCTGGGCGCGGCCAAGCGGAGCCTGCGTTCCCAGCTGATCGCCTCCCTGTTCTACGTCACGTTCGGCATCACGGGCGCCTTCCTCGGTGGCGCGGCCGGATCCGCGTGGGGCGTCGCGACCGCGACGCTCAGCGGCTCCGTCGTGTGGTGGCTGCAGCTGCGCCTCGGGCTGCGCGACTACGTCCCGCCGTCCGCCGACGAGCCCACCGTCGTCTTCGAGCCGATCAAAGAGCCCATCAAGGAATGAGGACTCCATGACCACCGTCCCGCGGCTGAGCCTCGGCCTCCCGGTGTACAACGGCGAGGAGTACCTCGCCGAGTCACTGGAAGCCCTGCTCGGCCAGACCTACGAAGACTTCGAGCTGGTCATCTCGGACAACGCCTCCACGGACGGCACCGACGAGATCTGCCGCCGCTACGCCGAGAAGGACTCGCGCATCCGCTACGTCCGCCAGCCGAAGAACATCGGCGCGACGCCGAACCACAACTTCGTGTTCGACGTCTCCCGCACCGAGCTCTTCAAGTGGGTCTCGCACGACGACCTCTACGCCCGCGACCTGCTCAAGCGGTGCGTCGACGCCCTCGACGAGCGCCCGGACGTCATCCTCGCCCACTGCGACCAGGCCATCATCGACGGCGACGGCCGCATCGTCCAGCCGCTGCAGTACACGTTGGACACCGGCTCCCGGCACGCGCCGGACCGCTTCCGCAGCATCCTGTTCGAGCCCGGCGGCGACGACTTCTACGGCGTCATCCGCGCCGACGTCCTCCGCCGCGTCAAGCCGCTCGACAGCTACCACCACGCGGACCGGACGTACTCGGCCGAGATGGCCCTGCACGGCCCCTTCTACCAGGTACCCGAGCTGCTCTACTTCCGCCGCGACCACCCGGGCCGCGCGGAACGGGCCAACCCGACCATCCGGAGCCGGTGCGCGAATCTGGACCCGCGGCGCGCGAACCGGCTCCGGAATCCCACCGTCCGCCTGCTCGGCGAGTACGTCTACGGGTTCGCGGACCTCATCCGGCGAGCGCCGATCTCGGCCGCCGACAAGCGCGAGTGCTTCGGCCACCTCGGCGCCTGGCTGACGAACCGGGCGCGCTCCGGCCAAGGCGAACGCGTCGAGGACCGCGCGCCGACCGCCTCCGACGTCACCACGGTCAACGAGATCGTGGCCGGCCGGGAAGGCAGGCTCGCGTGAAGCGTGCCCCGCGCGTCGGCGTCTTCGGCCTGCTCGGCTCGGGGAACCTCGGCAACGACGGTTCCCTCGAAGCCGTGCTCGGCTACCTGCGCGCCGAACACCCGGACGCCGTCCTGACCGGCCTGGTGGGCGGCCCGGACATCGTCCGCGAGCGGTACGGCGTCGACACCACGCCCCTGCACTGGAACCAGTCCGAGTACGAGACGGCGTCCGGCCTCCGGTCGATCGTCCTCAAGGGACTCGGCAAGCTGGTCGACATCGGCCGCACGGCGGCGTGGGTCCGTCGGCAGGACGTCGTCATCGTGCCCGGCATGGGCGTCCTCGAGGCGACGCTTCCGCTGCGTCCGTGGGGTTTTCCGTATTCGCTTTTCCTCCTTTCCGCCACCGGGCGGCTCTTCGGCACCAAGATCGCGCTGGTGAGCGTCGGCGCGAACCACATCAGCGCGCGGGCGACCCGGACGCTCGTCCGCTGGGCCGGCCGCCTGGCCGCCTACCGCTCCTACCGGGACGACATCTCCCGCGACGCCATGCGCGCCATGGGTGTCGACACCAGCCGCGACGAGGTCTACCCCGACCTCGCGTTCTCCCTCCCCACCCCGGACGCCGACGGCCCGCCGGGCACCGTCGGGGTCGGCGTGATGGCCTACTACGGCGGCAACGACGACCGCGCCGACGGCGACCGCATCTACCGCCACTACGTGGACACGATGAACCGTTTCGTCGCCTGGCTCGTTGACCAGGGCAGACCCGTCCGGTTGTTCATCGGCGACCAGATCGACCGGCAGGTCGTCGACGAGATCCTCGAGAAGACCGCTTCCCCGCTGGTCACGGCGGCCTCGGCGGAGACCTTGGACGAGCTGATGCACGAGATGGCAGCGGTGGACAGCGTGGTGGCCACGCGCTACCACAACGTGCTCTGCGCCCTGAAGGTCGCGAAACCGACCGTCGCGATCGGGTACGCGCCGAAGAACGACGTGCTCATGGCGGAGATGGGCCTCGACGGCTTCACCCAGCGGGCGAAGACCGTCGGCTTCGACCGGCTCGTCGAGCAGTTCACCGAACTCGAAAACCGTTCACCGGAGCTGCGCCAGATCCTGGCGGAACGGAACGAAAACAACGTTCAACGGCTCAAGGACCAGTTCGCCGCCCTTTCGGCGGCCCTCTTCGGGGGTGCGCGATGAAGGCCATTCCGGTGCCCGAGATCGAGGGCGTGTACCTGTTCGAGCCGACACCGCACGCCGACCAGCGCGGCTTCTTCAGCCGGACGTTCGACCGCGAAGTCGTCGCGTCGGTGGGGATCGACCCGGACGGCTTCGCCCAGGACAGCCTTTCCCGCTCCCGCAAGGGAGTCGTCCGCGGCATGCACCTGCGCGGCGGCGCCGGCGAGGCGAAGCTGGTGCGGTGCTCGCACGGCGCGATCTTCGACGTCGTGGTGGATCTCCGACCGGATTCGCCCACGTTCCGCAATGTCAAAACGTTCGAACTTTCCGGTGAGACACAGGTTTCCGTGTACATCCCGGCAGGCTGCGCGCACGGATTCCAGTCACTCACCGAAGTCTCGGACGTGTCGTACCGTATCGATCGGCCGCACGACCCGTCGGAAGACATCACAATTTCGTACAAAGACCCAGAATTGGACATTCCGTGGCCACTGTCGGTCACAATGGTCAGTGACCGGGATGAGCGCGCACCGTCTCTCCTAGAGGCGTTGAAACCAACGAGGTGACCCCCATGGGAACGAACTTGCCCCGCTCCACGGAGGCGAACGCCCGGCTGCACCGGGTCATCCCGGGCGGTGCCCACACCTACGCCAAGGGCTCGGACCAGTACCCCGAAGGGATGGCCCCGGTCATCTCCCACGGCCGCGGCGGCCACGTCTGGGACGTCGACGGCAACGAGTACATCGAGTACGGCTCCGGCCTGCGGGCGGTCATCCTCGGCCATGCCCACCCGCGGGTCGTCGAAGCGGTCCGCGGCGAGCTCGACAAGGGCAGCAACTTCATCCGCCCGTCGATCATCGAGGCCGAAGCGGCCGAGCGGTTCCTCGAGAACGTCCCGACCGCAGACATGGTGAAGTTCACCAAGAACGGCTCCGACGCCACGACTGCCGCCGTCAAGCTGGCCCGCGCCGCCACCGGCCGCAAGCTCGTCGCCAAGTGCGCCGACCACGCCTTCTTCTCCACCGACGACTGGTTCATCGGCACCACGCCGATGAACGCCGGCATCCCGGACGAGACGACCGAGTCGACGGTGTCCTTCCCGTACGGCGACCTGCAGGCCACGGAGGAGCTGCTGCAGCGCCACGACGGCGAGATCGCGTGCCTGATCCTGGAGGCGGCCGCGGCGGTGGAGCCGCCGCCGGGGTACCTGCAAGGCCTGCGCGAGCTGGCCACCCGGTACGGCGTCGTGCTGGTCTTCGACGAGATGATCACCGGCTTCCGCTGGTCCGCCCACGGCGCGCAGGGCCTCTACGGCGTCACGCCCGACCTCTCGACGTTCGGCAAGGCGCTCGGCAACGGCTTCGCCGTCTCGGCGCTGGCCGGCAAGCGGGAGCTGATGGAGATCGGCGGCCTGCGCAGCGCCCGCGAACGGGTGTTCCTGCTGTCCACCACCCACGGCGCCGAGACCCACTCGCTCGCCGCCGCGATGGCGGTGATGGACGTCTACCGCGACGAGGACGTCGTCGGCAGGCTCCACGTCCTCGGCGACCGGCTCGCCGCCGGTGTCCGCGAGGTGGCGGCCGGGATGGGCGTCGAGGACCACGTCGTCGTCCGCGGCCGGGCCAGCAACCTCGTCTTCGGCACGCTCGACGAGGACGGCAAGCCGTCGCAGCCCTACCGGACGCTGTTCCTGCGCGAGCTGATCGGCGGCGGCGTGCTCGGACCGTCCTTCGTGGTCAGTGCCGCGCTCACCGAAGCCGACATCGACAAGACGATCGACGTGGTCTCCCAGGCCTGCACGGTGTACCGGAAGGCGCTCGACGCCCAGGACCCGACGCCCTGGATGGGCGGGCGCCCGGTGCAGCCCGTGTTCCGCAAGTACGCCTGACCCGGCGCGGCCCCGCGCGGGCGCGCCGGATTCACCCCGTGGGTCCGATGAGGACACCGGCGGGGGACTGTTTTCCCGCCCGTTCGTGCGTAGCTTCCTGCCATGGGCAGATCCCGTGCGCTCCTCGTCGCCGCTTGCTCGCTCCTGATCGCCGCGGCCTGCCCGGCGATCGCGCAGGCGGCCGACGGGCCCGGGCCGGTGTGCGACCACCAGCCCGCGGAGCACGAGGAACCGCCTTCCGGGGCCGTCTCCGTCGATCCGGGTGTCGACGGAGACCTCTCCACCCAGACGGCCGCGCACCCGCCCGGCACCACGTTCTGGCTCCGCCCCGGCACCCACACCCTCGGCACGGACGAGTTCGGCCAGGTCGCCCCGAAGGACGGCGACGTCTACCTCGGCGCGCCGGGCGCGGTCGTCGACGGCCGCGGCGTCAACCGCGCGGCCTTCACCCAGCGGGCGCGTGACGTCGAGATCCGCGGGCTCACCATCCGCGGCTTCGCCGCCCTGCAGGACCAGGGCGTGGTCAACCACGACTCCGGCGACGGCTGGCTCATCGAGAACACGACTATCGAGGACAACGACGGCGCCGGGCTGATGGCCGGTGCGCACCAGGTCGTCCGGCACACCTGCCTGCGCGACAACGGCCAGTACGGGCTCAACGCCTACCAGGCCGGCGACGGCATCACCGGGCTCGTGCTGGAGGGCAACGAGATCACCGGCAACAACACCGGCGACTGGGAGACCAAGGTGCCGGGCTGCGGGTGCAGCGGCGGCGCCAAGTTCTGGGCCGTGAACGGGGCCGACGTCCGCGGGAACTGGGTCCACGGGAACCACGGCGCCGGCCTCTGGGCCGACACGGAGAACAACGACTTCCTCGTCGAGGACAACCTGTTCGAGGCGAACGCCGCCGAGGCGCTGTTCTACGAGACCAGCTACAACCTCGTGCTGCGCGGCAACACGTTCCGCGGCAACACCCTGGTGCAGGGCCGCGCGTTCGCCGCCCGCGGCGACAACTTCCCGGTGGCGACGGTGTACCTGTCGGAATCCGGCGGCGAACCCCGCGTGCCGGCGCGGACTTCGACCGTCGACATCAGCGGGAACACCTTCGAGGACAACTGGGCCGGGATCACGTTGTGGGAGAACGCCGACCGCTTCTGCAACAGCCCGGCGAACACGTCTTCGGGCTACTGCACCAAGGTCGCGCAGAAGTCTTCGTGCGCCGCGGGCACGATCGAGAAGCCGCCGGCGTACGACGACTGCCGCTGGAAGACGCAGCGGGTCGAGATCCACGGGAACACCTTCCGGTTCGATCCCGGCCGGGTCGGCTGCACGAGCCTCTGCGGGCGGATGGCGCTGCTTTCGAACTACGGGACCTTCCCGGACTGGTCCCCCTACAAGGGAACCGTGGTCGAGGAGGCCATCACGTTCCACCAGGGCAACCGGTGGCACGCCAACTCCTACACCGGGCCGTGGGTCTTCGTCGTGCATGACACCTCCAGGACGGTCGACGCTGCGGGCTGGCGGGCTGAGCCCTACTCGCAGGACGAGTGCTCTTCGTTCGACGGTGGGTCCGCCGGCTGCTGATCACGAGCTTGCCGACCGGGTCCGACAGTTTCCACCGGCGTCCGCTCTGATCGTCTAGATTTCCGTTGTCACACAAGGGAAAAGTCGCGAACGGAGAATTTCGGACGCACCTGCTTCACCCGTTCCAGCGATGGCGCTCGCACAAGTGTTCGGTACCGTCGAAGACATGGCCCCTTCGACCTCCACTCCTCCAGCCGGCGACCGCGACGCGATCGACGTCGTGGTTTTCGACGCCATGGGCGTGCTCTACTCGCGCGCCGACGACGTCGCGGACCTGCTGGTGCCGTACCTCCGCAGCCACGGCTGCGTGCTGGACGGCCCGGAAATCGCCCAGCTGTACCGGGAATGCAGCGTCGGCAAGATGTCCTCCGCGGACTTCTGGGCGGCAGCGGACGCTCCCGGGACGTCGGACGAGGCGTACTGCCTGAACCACCGCCTCACCGAAGGCGCGGTCGCCCTGCTCGCCGAACTCGAAGCCACCGGCGTGCGGCTCGCCTGCTTGAGCAACGACGTCAGCGAGTGGTCGAAACTGCTGCGCGAGCGGTTCGGACTCGGCGAGTACATCACCGACTGGTTCGTCAGCGGGGACATCGGCGTGCGCAAGCCCGACCCGGAAGCGTTCGCCACGCTGTGCCGCCGGCTCGACGTGGTGCCCGACCGCGTCCTGTTCATCGACGATCGCGAAGAAAACGTGACCGCCGCCCGCGAAGCCGGTTTCCAGGCGTTGCAGTTCGGTACGTCCCGTCTATCCACAATGGACCAATTGCGGAAGGAACTCAGACCGTGGTGAAGCGCGCGCTCGCCTCCCCTCGAAGACGCCCGGCGGGCAACCGCCGATCACACAGCACGAGCAACAGGTCCTGGGCGGCCCCGGTGAGCGGGGTGCCGGTGCCGTACGACCAGTCGAGATCGTCGGCACGCAAGGCGACGCCGTCCAGGTCGGCTCCGAAGTACTTGACCTGCTTGGGCTTCATCGTCGCGAAGATCACCTCGAGGCGTTCCAGCGGAACCCGGCGCTCGAGGCCGAGAGCGGTCGTGATGTCCAGCCCGTGGATCACGTCGTGGCTCAAGGCGCCTTCCGCGCCGCCACCCGGCGGCCGCCACGGGTGGTCGGCGTTGTCGCGCAGCGAGGCGACCAGCGCTTCGCGGGACAGCTCGGCCGCGTCGCGGCGGGCCACCCGGTCAGCCATGGCGTTGAACCGCCCGCCGGACCTCAGCATCTCCCGCACGAACCGCCCGGTCGAGAACCGGAACGGCATGGTCACGTGCGCGACGACCTCGGGCACCCGCCAGCCCGCGCACAAGGTCGGCGCCATCCAGTCAGCCGGCGAAAGCCCGTCCAGCACGGCAGCCAGTTCCCGCCGCTCGGCGGCGATCAAGTCTTGGATCACGAGGGTCTCCTTCACGAGTCGGACACCCCACCGACGAACGCCCCCCGCGCGGACCGACAGCGCCGGCGAACGGATCAGCGACGCGGTCCGCGACCCCGTTCCCTCCGGCCGCGGCCACGCCCACTCACAGCCGCGACTTGGCGGTCGATACGGCGACGGCCCGATCGGCAGCCCGTCCTCCGAGCCGATCGGCCACTCGCTCCCGCAGCTGCGGGCAACCGCTCACCGGCCGACCGGCAGCGGATCGGCCACGCCCACCCGCGACGGCGACCAACTCGTCCAGCCACCGGCGGCCCAGCCGGGCTCACCGCCCATGCTGTCCACCAGCCGATACCGGCTCGCGAGCTCGTCGTCAGAGCCGGTCGGCGACGCGGTCGACCACCCATCCGGTCGCCGGGACCGCGGCCAGCGCGGCGCAGAACCCCCCGGCCGCGTCCGTCGGGTAGTGCGCCCCCAAGGCCACCTCGGCCCAGCCCATCGCGATCCCGGCGACCAGCGCCAAGCCGAGGATCAGCACCACCGCGCTCGCACGCCCGAGCCCCAGCCGATCGACCAGCAACAGACCGATGATCAGCGCGAGCGCCGTCGCCAACGCCGTGTGCCCGCTCGGATACGACAGGAATTCACCGTGGATGGTGCGCCCGACGAGCGGCTTCAGGACCGTCGTCACCGCCACCGTGACCAGGACGCCCAGCACCGTCAGCACGGCCGTTCGCGCGCGGCGGGCCAAGACGCACACCCCCGCGATCAGGGCGACCAGCACGACCGATCCCACCGGTTCGCCGCCGAAGTCGATGACCAGCGCGACGTACCGCCACGGTGGCTCGACCCCGTCGAGCGACGGCAAGACAGCGGCGTCGACCCCCGTCAACCCGGAGTCGTGGAAGTGAAGGATGCCGAGTGCGACGAGGACCGCCGTCGCCAGCGCTCCCGACATCGCGAGCGGGGTGCGCAGGGCGGCCGGCAGGACCGCGGGTGCCGTCCGGACGAGCTGCTTCACGCCTCGATCGCCGCCTTGTACCCGGCGATCAGCCGGTCCAGGCCGACCGCCGGGGTGAAGTCCTTCTCGTACCGGACGCGGGCCGCGTCGCCCATCTCGCGGTTGCGGTCGCCGACGATCTCACGCAGTCGTTCCGCGAGTGACACCTCGTCGTTCGGCTGGTGCAGGAGGCCGGTGACGCCGTCCTCGACAAGCTCCGGGAACGCCCCGTGGGCGGCCGCGACCGTGGGCACGCCCGCCGCCATCGCCTCGACCACCACGAGGCCGAACGCCTCCAGCCACGTCGACGGCGCGACCACCGCCACCGCGCCGGCCGTGAGCGCGCGGCACTCGGCCTTGTTCCGGAGACCCACGTACGAGACGTCGGAACGTCCGGTCGCCCAGGCCGCGACCTCGTCCTGCATCGGGCCCGTGCCGGCGATGACCAGCGGAACGCCCAGGGCACCGCCGAGGCGGTCCCAGGCCCGCATCAGCAGGCCGACCCCCTTCTCCTCGGTGATCCGGCCGAGGAACAGGACATGCGTCCCGTCGCCGGTGCGGCGGACACCGGGGTCGGTGACGAAGTTGTGCTTCACCGCCATCCGCTCGCCGGGCATCCCGGCCGACACCAGGAGGTCTCGTTGCGCCGCCGAAATGCAGAAGAACCGCGAAACGCCCGTCCACCACCGGCGGCGGTTCGCGACCATGCTCGCCGCCATCGGGAGCGTGGCCGCGCTCGAACCGCGGTAACAGCCGTGCTTCACCGCCGGCAACGGTGAGCCGCCGACGCACTCGGTGCAGATGTGGCCGTCGCGGTGGAGCGTGCCGGGCGGGCAGACCATCGTGTAGTTGTGCAGCGTCGCGACCGCGGGCACCCCCGCGTCCGCGCAGGCGGCGACCACCGAAGGCGACAGCAGCGGGAACGTGTTGTGGATGTGCACTACGTCCGGGCGCTTCGCGCGCAGCCGGGCGGCGAGTTCCTTCCGCACCGCCGGGTTCCACGGCACCATCAGCGGCACCGCGGCCTTGCGGGGCAGCGGCATCGCCGCGATGTCGTCGCTGCGGCGTTCGAACAGCGACACCTCGTGACCGCCCTCGGCCAGCAGCGAGACTTCGGCGTCGACGACGTTGTTCTCGCCGCTCGGCTGCTCGGACCGGTACCGGTTGTGCACCACGAGCACCCTCACGCGCTTGCCCCCTTCGCCGGGATGAATGCTTGTTCGTCGGACTGCGGCACCCCGCGGACCAGCAGTGACGCGGCCACGGCCAGGTGCAGCAGATACGGCGACGCGTCGCCGAGACCAGCTTCGGTGTAGGAGGCCGAAACGCAGTAGGTGATCAGGAAGATCGCGCACGCCCTCGCCAGTGAAGGCGGCCGCAGCACCGCGACGACGATCAACGTCAGCAGGAACGCGGCGACCAGGGCGATCCCGACGAAGCCCTGCTCGTGGTAGACCGCGAGCCAGCTGTTGTCGATCGGGAGGCCGTCGTAGGACTTGTCGGTCAGGCCCACGCCGAAGATGTACTCGGCCGTCGTCCGCGGGGCCTCCAGCAGGGCGTCCCACACCTTCGCCCGGCCCGTGAGGCTGGAGAAGTTGTCGGCGCTCTGCCCGCGGAGGAACCACGTCTGGAGCGCGCCCGCGAGCACCAGGCCGGCGACCCCGCCGACGCCGACCGTCCACGCGAACACCTTCCGCGCGCGGGCGCTGGTCAGCAGCATCGACAGGAAGGCCACCGAGAGCCCGGCGACTAGGCCGAGCGTCGCGGTGCGGGTGTGCGTGAGCATCAATAGGCCCAGCACCGGCACCACGATGAACACCGCGCTGCGCCACGTCGTGCGGCGCCCGAACCAGAGGAGGAGCGTGAG
This sequence comes from Amycolatopsis sp. SID8362, assembly GCF_010550475.1. NCBI lineage: Bacteria > Bacillati > Actinomycetota > Actinomycetes > Pseudonocardiales > Pseudonocardiaceae > Amycolatopsis > Amycolatopsis sp. SID8362. The sequence continues at coordinate 4,154 of NZ_JAAGNB010001316.1, read as the reverse complement.
CCCGGCGATGACCGCCGCGTACTGGCCGATCTGCGGCGGGGTGAGCGGCCAGATCGCACCCGAAAGCCGGCCGCCGTAGATGTCCGGCATCGCGTTGCCCGGGGAGATCACCAGGCCGATCGCCACGGACGCGAGCACGATGGCGTAGGTGCGGATGTGGTAGCGGACGAAGGCGAAGCCACCGTCCCACCAACGCGTCAGCAGCCAGAGCGTGGACACGAACACCGTCAGCCGGAAGCACCGGAACAGGGCGCCGGCGCCTTCCTGCAGGTCGGCGCTGGAGAGGATGCTGGTCACCAGCAGCAGCGTCAGCAGCAGCAGGTAGGCGCTCGGGCGGATCCGCAGGTGCTTGTTCAGCACCAGCGCGATCACGAAGGCCGTCATCAGCGCGCCCATCGTGACCAGCTGGCTGACCGAGCGCGGCAGCGGAATGACCGTCTTCGCGCCGGTCGAGCCGAGCGTGTTGAGGATCAGCAGTGCCCAGGCCAGACCCGCCCACTTCGGCGTCGAGGACGCGGGTTCGGCCGCGGCCTCGCCGCGGATGCCCGCCACCGATGCGGTGTGCGCCGTCATGTCAGCCCCCGCCCTGCGCGCTGTACGTGCTCCCGGTGTCCTGCGAGTACGGCGTGCCTTCCCACTCGCCGACCTCGAGGACGCGGTCGGTCGTGTACACGATGAACGTCCACGGGCCGGTGTAGCTGTTGTCGTGCCAGCGGTTGTCCTGCTTGAACGTGATCGCCTCCTGGACGGCCTCGCCCTTGTACGGCGACCAGTCCGGGTAGGTGCCGAAGTTCGACAGCAGGCCCATCCGGCCGCACGCGGCCTGGCAGCCGACGACCGCCGGGTCGAGGACGAACTTGTTGTCGTGGATGTCGACGTGCTGGGTCTTCCAGCGGCAATCGGCGAGCAACGGGCCGGTCGTGATGGCCGGGGCCGCGCACTGCTTCACGTTCGGCACCAGCCGGGTGCAGTCGCCGGAGGAGGTGTTGGCCGGGCTGTTGCAGAAGCGGTCGGCGTTCTCCCACAACGTGATCCCGGACCAGTTGTTCTCCAGGTAGTTGCGGGAGATTTCGATCTTCGCGGTGCGCGCCTTGACCCTCGGCTCGCCGCCGGACTCGGAGATGTAGATCGTCGGCGTCGGGAAGTTGTCGCCCCGGTCGGCGTACCGGCGACCGTCGACCCAGTTGTTCTTGCGGACCGTGTTGTCCCGGATGACGGCGTTGTAGCTGATCTCGTAGATCAGCGCGGCACCGTCGTTGTTCTCGATGAGGTTGCCCTCGATGAGGAAGTCGTTGTTGTTCGTGTCGGCCCAGAGCCCGGTGCCGTGGTTGTCGTGCACCCAGTTGCCGCGCACGTCGGCGCCGTTGACGTCCCAGAACTTGATCCCGCCGCTGCAGCCGCAGCCGTCGATCTTCGTCTCCCAGTCGCCGGTGTTGTTGCCGGCGATCTCGTTGCCCTCCACGACGAGCGCGGTGAGGGGGGTGGCGCCGGAGTAGGCGTTGATCCCGTACTGGCCGTTGCGGCGCAGGCAGTTACCGCGCACCTGCTGGCGCGCGCCCGCCATCAGGCCGGCGCCGTCGTTGTCCTGGATGGTCGAGTGCTCGATCAGCCAGCCGTCCCCGGAGTCGTGGTTGACGACGCCTTCGTCGTGCGGCGCGGCGAAGCCCTGCACGGTGACGTAGGTGATCTTGACGTTCACCGCGTGCCCGGTGAAGGCGTACTGGTTGATCTTGCGGCCGTCGACGATCGCGCCCGGTGCGCCGATGTAGACATCGCCGTCCTTGGGGGTCACCTGGTCGTACTTGTCGTTGCCGAGGATGTGCTTGCCCGGCTTGAGCCAGAACGTCGTGCCCGGGCCGGCCGAGCGCGTCTTCGCCGCGAGGTCGCCCGGCACCGCCGGGTCGACGACGACCGCTCCCGCGGGCGCGGCCGCCGGGCCCGCGGGCTCCTTGTCGCACACGGCCGCGACCGAACCGCTGGGTGCCGGGGTGGCCTGGGCCGGTCCCCCTTCGGTGTCCGGCCCGCCCGAGCACGCCGCGACCGTGAGCAGGACACCGAGCAGCGGAGCGGCACGGCGGAGTCGGAGGCGGCGGGCTGTCACGGGCGGGTCCTAACTGAAGCGGAGCAGGGTGGTGAGGTGTCCGGGAGTCCCGGAGCCGACGAGGGTGGTCGAAGGTTCCTTCCGGCCGAAGCCCGCGGAGTACCAGCCGAGCGGTGGCTCGACCTGACCGCGGTGCGCGGTCCACGACAGCTCGGGTGGCAACTCGAGCACAGCGGTCCGCGCTCCGCCACCGGCGAGGGACCCGGACACCCGGCCGGCGAGCGGTTCGAGTTCGTCGCCGGCGGAGCCGGACGCGGCACCGGATCGACCTTCCGCGGCCGCGGTGGGTGCGTCGGGGGCGGGCCAGCGGAGGTGCGCCGTCGTCCCGTCGAGCACGACCGTCACCTCGGGGCCCAGGTGGAACGCCAAGCGGCCCGCCGAACCCGCTTCGCCCAAGACCTCGTCGAAGATCGTCAGCACTTCGCCGTCCAGCTCGACCGTGCGACGGTGGACCGCCGGTGCGTAGCCGTCGTGGGCGGCCGACCAGTGTGATGGGCCCTCGGGTGGGGTGCGGACGTCCAGGACCTTCGTCACCGCGTGCCGGGTCCACAGGAACGGGCCGCCCGAGACGGACTGGTCGCGGGCGTTCAGTTCCAGGGTGTTGTGGCCGAGCGTCGAGCGGAAGTACGACCGCCACCGGGGTTCGCCGTGGTAGCAGAACGTGCCCGGATCGGCCAGGATCTCCACGCCGTCGTGGCGGACCTCCACCGACAGGGCGTCCGCGTGGGCGTGGGCCGCGATCGACAGGAAGCCGTGGGGGCCGCCGTCGCAGCGGGCCCACACGCGGCCCGATCGCAAGATCGTCATGCCCGCGTCGCGCAGGTGCGCCGGGCGGCGACCGGGGCGGACGCCGGAAGCCCGCGGGGTGCGCGTGGCCAGCGACGCCAGCAGCGGCGTGCGGACGTCGTCGCCGGGGACTGCCGGCCACCAGTCCAGGCGGCCGAACAGGACCTCGCCGGACGCCAGGAGCGAAGCCCAGCGGTTCGTTTCCGTGCCGTCGACGATCAGGCCGAAGCCGTCGTCGGCGTCGCCCTGGCGCGGGGGGCGCACCTTGTTGTCCACAATGGACGCCAGGGCGTCGGTCATCCGGAGCAGGACGTCCCACGTCGAATCCGGCGTCGGCACGCCCGCCGCGTCGGCCTCGAGCGCGGCCGCGAGCCCCAGCTCCAGGACCAGGCCGTGGTACTCCGACGCCAGTTCGGCGTTCAGCCCGGACGGGAACGTGTTGCGGCCGAGCTGGACGTCCAGCGAACGCGTCGCCGAAGCCCGCCAGGCCGCCGATTCCGGGAACCAGCCGAACGCGCACGCCGCCGCCAGCAGACCGGCGTCCTCGGCGATCACATGGTTGTTCGCCGACGAGCCGTGGCTGCGCAGGGTCGCGAGCCAGTTCTGGTGGTGCCACAGCTGGAGCTGGAAGTCCGGGTTGTCCTCGAACAGCTCCGGCGCGCCCGCCCAGCCGTCGAGCAGGCGGCGCGTCCAGACCCACGACAGCAGCCGGATGCCCAGCTCGATGCCGCTCACCCAGTGCGGGCCCTGCAGCGGCGGGTTCTCCGCCCACCACGAACGCAGGTGGGCGGCCACGCGCGTGGCGTACGCCGGGGTGCCGGTCAGGGCGTACGCCGCGGCCAGCACGGTCAGGTGCTGGTGGCGCGACGGCTCCCAGATCTGCTTGATGTCGCCGACCTCGTCCTCCGACCGGTACGGGACGTCGAACGCGTACCGGTCCGAGGGCGCGCGGCGACCGGTCTTCGGGTCGAGGAACCAGTCGGGCGCCACCATGTCCGTGCGCACCACGCCGAAGTACTCGGCGCGGCCCGCCATCAGCTCGTCGGCGGTCGCGAGGAGCCGCGAAACCGCCTCGGCGGACACCTTGCCGAGCACGCCCGGCGGCAGCGCAGAGGTGAACCGCGGGTGCGACGGCCAGTCCGGCGCCGTCGGCAGGGCCGACCGCCACTGCCGCTGGACGACGGCGTGCCGCGCACGGCCGACGACCTCCGCCGGCCCCATCCGGGACAGCCGCCGCAGGTACCAGCCGGGGCCCATCACGGCCGGA
>NZ_JAAGNB010001844.1:0-8406 GCF_010550475.1 Amycolatopsis sp. SID8362 | reverse complement strand
CCGGCGGCGTGCTCCTGCACCGCGCGTACGCCGCCGGGCCCACCGCGGTCGTCGTCGGGACCACGACCGTGCTCGACCCCCTGACCGCCGTCGCCGTGGCCGCCGTGGCCTACGGCGAAGTTCCACAGCCCGCCGCCGCGCTCGCCGCGGTCGTCGCTCTCGCCGGTGTGCGCGTGCTCGCCGGTGCCGTTCCGCAAGCCCCATCGAAACCCGAGGAGAACCCCGTGCACCCGACCGGCCTTCGCGTCCTGATCGGCGCCGACACGTTCCCGCCCGACATCAACGGCGCCGCGTTCTTCGCCGAGCGCCTCGCCCGGGGGCTCGCCGGCCGCGGCCACGACGTCCACGTCGCCTGCCCGTCCGACACCGGCCCGGCCCGCACCGAGGAGCGCGACGGCTACACGATCCACCGCCTCCGCTCACACGCCATCCCGTTCCACCGCGGCTACCGGTTCTGCACCCCCGGCGCCGCCCGGACCGCCGCCGGCGCGGTCCTGGACCGGATCCGCCCGGACGTCGTCCACGTCCAAGCCCACTTCGGCGTCGGCCGCGCCCTGCTCGCCACCGCCGCGCGGCGCGGCATCCCCGGCATGGCCACCAACCACTTCATGCCGGACAACCTCCTCGGCTACACCCCGTTCCCGCGGTGGCTGAAGGACGCGATCGCCCGCTGGGCGTGGCGGGATCTCGCGCGCGTCTACCGCGACGCCCGCATCGTCACCACGCCGACCCCACGCGCGGCCGAGGTCCTCGCGGGGATCGGCCTGGACCGGCCGGCGCAGGTCGTGTCCTGCGGCATGGACCTCGCCCACTACGCCACCCCGGAGCGGCCGGCCGACCGGCCGATGTCGGTCCTGTTCGTGGGACGGCTCGACGAGGAGAAGAACGTCGACCAGCTGCTGCGCGCCCTCGCTCCGCTGCCGCACGTCCGCGCCGACCTCGTCGGCGACGGCACCCGCCGCCGCGAGCTCGAAGACCTCGCCGCCGGGCTGGGCATCGGCGACCGCGTCACCTTCCACGGGTTCGTCCCCGACGGCGAACTCGTGCACCGCTACGCCGAAGCCGGCGTGTTCTGCATGCCCGGCACCGCCGAGCTGCAGAGCCTCGCCACCATGGAGGCGATGGCCGCGGGCCTCCCGGTCGTCGCCGCCGACGCCCTCGCCCTCCCCCACCTCGTCCACCACGGCGAAAACGGGTACCTGTTCGAGCCGGGCGCGATCACCACGATCTCGCGCTGGATCGCCGACCTGGCCGCCGACCCCGACGCCCGCGCGCGCATGGGCGAGGCGTCCCGGGCCATCGTCGCGCGCCACGACATCGACGACGCGCTGGCCGCGTTCGAGACGCGGTACCGGACCCTGCTGGGGGTGCCCGCGCCGGCCGTGCTCGACCACGCCGCCTGACGCGGACCGCCAGTTACATCCCACGTGCGCCGGCCTTGATCGCTTCCCGGATCCGGACGTAGGTACCGCACCGGCAGATGTTGCGCAGTTCGTCGAGATCGGCGTCGGTGACTTCCCGCCCCTGCTCCCGGACGCGGCGGACCAGCGCCACCGCGGCCATGATCTGCCCCGGCTGGCAGTAGCCGCATTGGGCGACGTCCCGGTCGAGCCACGCCTGCTGCATGGGGTGCAGTTCGGCGTCCACCGTGGCCGGCAGCCCTTCGATCGTGGTGATCTCGTCGGCCGGGCCCAGCTCCCCCACCGGAATGGCGCAGGGGTTCACGGCCCGGCCGTTGAGGTGACTGGTGCATGCCTTGCAGACGTTGATCCCGCACCCGTACTTCGGCCCGGTGACGCCGAGGACGTCACGCAGCACCCACAGCAGCCGCACGTCGTCGGGCACGTCGACCACGACCGGCTCGCCGTTGACGCGGAACCTGTGCTCGGGCAAGGCATCCTCCTGGTGTCACTGCGCTTGGCCGATCCCGTTCACCGGCGACGCGGGAACGGGCGGCACGGTCGGTTTCGGCTCGAACGACACCGTGCCGTGGTTGATCGGGAACTCGGTCGGCGTCACGCCGGTGGCACGGCCGTAAGCGCAGGCGACGGCGGCCATCGACGCGGCGACGCCGAGTTCGCCCGCGCCGCCGGGCTGGTCCGAGGAGTCCGGCAGGATGATGACCTCGAGCTCGGGCGGGGTGTTCCACTGGCGGGTGTAGAAGTAGTTGTCCCAGCTGGCTTCGAGGAAGGCGCCGTCGCGCAGGTGCAGGCTCGAGGTCAACGTCTGGGCGATGCCGTCCATGACCGCGCCCATCACCTGGGCCTCGAGGCCGCGCGGGTTGACGGTGAGCCCCACGTCCACCGCGAACACGACCTTGGTGACGCGCGGCCCGGCGACGCCGTCGCGGACCGGCCGGTTCACGGTGGCCGGCCGGCAGTCGATCTCCACCAGCGCCGCGCTGGTGGAGTGGTACTCGCTGTGCACCGCGATGCCTTGCGCCGTCCCGGTTTCCATCGGACGGCCCCAGTTCCCGGCCTCGGCGACCGCCGTCAGCGCGGCCCGGGCCCGGTCGTCGCCGAGCGCGTCGCGCCGGAACTCGTACGGGTCCCGGCGCAGCTTCGCCGCGAGCTTGTCGACCACCAGCTCGCGCGCGCAGGTGACGTCCGGGGAATAGACGTTGCGCATGCTGCCGGTGTTGAAGCCCTTGCCGGTCTCGCTCAGCAGCTGGCTCACGGCCCCGAAGTCGTACGGAACCGTCTGGCTCAGCACGAAGAACACCTCGGAGAAGGCGAGGTCGACCACCGGCAGCCGCGCGGCGAGGGCGGTGACGATCTCGCCGAAACCGTGCCCCAGATCCGTGGCGACGCTGGTGTGGCGTTGTTCGTAACCCAGCACGGTGCCGCCGACGTGCGCGATGCGCACCCGTGAGGTCGCCATCGGGTGCACCCGGCCCTGCCGGACGTCGTCGGCGCGGTGCCACATGAGCTTGACCGGCTTGCCGATCAGCTGGGACGTTTCGGCTGCCTCCAGCGCGGCGTCGAAGAAGAGCTTGCGGCCGAAGGATCCGCCGCCCTCGACGACGTGCACGGTCACCGCCGAGACCGGCAAGCCGAGCTTCGCCGCGAGGGTTTCCTGCGCGACGATCGGCGACTTCAGCGCCGACCAGACTTCCGCGCGCCCGGGCCGCACGTCGGCGATCGCGCAGTTCGTCTCCAGCGCGCTGTTGCCCCGGAACCGGAACGTGAACTTGCCTTCGACCGTGGACGCCAGTGGCGGCGGCCCGAGCGGCAGCTCGGCGAGGGCCAGCTCGCGCAGCACCGTGTCGTCCGACTTCCCTTCCGCGGTCCCGGGTTTCCACGACACGCGCAGGGCCCGCACGCCGTCGATGCACTGACCGAACGTCTCGGCCCGGACCGCGACCCCGGTGGAGATGACGACGACGTCGGTCACGCCGGGCATGGCGCGGACCTCCGCCAGGTTGGCCACCGAGCGGACCGTGCCGTTGATCGTCGGGGGACGGCACACCATCGTCGGTTTCGCGCCGTCGACCGGCAGGTCCATCGTGAACGCCTTGCGGCCGGTGACCGCGTCGCGCGCGTCGACGCGGGTGCGCGGGGTGCCGATGACGGTGAACTGCCCCGGCGGGCTCAGCGTCACCGGCACCTGCAGCGTCCGCGAACTCGCGGCCCGTTCCGCGACCGCGCCGATGTCGACCCGCCGTCCGCCGCCGTCGCTGATCACGCCCGCCCGCAGGCTCAGCCCGGCCACCGGGGTGCCGAACCGCGCGGCCGCCGCTTCCAGCAGCCGCAGCCGGGCGGTGGCCGCGGCGACCCTGATCGGCGTGAACGTCGAGAACGTCGTGTTCGACGCGCCGGTGAGCTGGTTGAACACGAGCTCCGGCCGTGCGCCCGCCAGCGTCACGCGCACCCGCTCGACCGGCACGCCCAGCTCCTCGGCGATCACCATCGCCGTCGAGGTGGTGATGCCCTGCCCCACTTCGGCGCGCGGCAACGCGAACGACACGGTCCCGTCGGCGTTGACGTCGACGGTGATCAGCCCCGAGGTCGGGAGCGCGGCCGCGGTCAGCACCGCGTTCAGGTCGAGGAGCTTCGACGGCTGTGGCGAAGGAAGCGCGCCGGCCGCCGGCCGGAAGTCCGCCGCGGCCACCAGCGTCGGCGCCGCGAGGACGTACCCCAGGAACCGGCGCCTGCCGAAATCTGCGTCCATCTCGCCGCCATCCCCGTTCAGTTCGGCCGGTTGGCGGTCGGGAGGTCGATGACCGCGCCCTGCCCCTTGGTGAGGAAGAGCAGGATGTACTGGCGCACCGCCTCGTCCAGCACCCACGCGGCTTCGGGCACCAGCGGCAACGGCAGCAGCCCTTCCCGGAACGCGACGAGCGCCGGCCAGGCCGTGCCGACGAGCGGACCCCACAACGGCTCGCGCGGGATCGCGTCCCAGTCGGCGACCTGGTCGCCGACGAGGTACCGGGCGAACGCGTTGACGACCGGCCGGTCGATCCGGCCCGGGCTGGTCTGCTCGGCGAGCTGGTTCAGCAGGATGTCGGTCAGCTCGACGCCTTCCCGGGTCGGCGCCATCGCCGAGGGAAGCAGCTGGTCTGATTGGGCGTTCGCCGCGTCCCACGTCGCGGGGATGTACTCGTCGCGGACGCCCAGCATGTGCACGGTCACCTGCCAGACGTGCAGGTACGCCTCGGATTCGGCGCGCGACATCGGGACCTTCCACTCGCGCAGCTTGCGCATCGCGTAGGTGGGAAGCGTGTGCCAGGTGACCAGGATGTCGCTCTGGCTGATCGGCACATCCCCGGTCCAGTAGGGGGATTGCGGCAGCAGGTGCCGCACCGCCGCGTGCACCAGCCGCGTCTTCACCGCCTGCACGACGCACGTGCCCTCCGGCCGGTAGGCGTCCAGTGCGCCGACGGCGAAGCCGAGCATGCTGGTCTTCGCGACGCGGTCCTCCATGTCCGCGCCGCCCTTCGAGTAGTAGACCGAGCGGGCCTCCTTGACGATCGCGGTGGACAGCATCCCGCCGCCCAGGCCGTTGAGCAGGTTCAGGTACAGGCCGCGTGACTTGTTGAAGCGCGCGGCGGTCTCGAGCTTGTCGTGGTCGGCCCAGGCGGGCAGCTGCCGCGCCTGCTCCATGAAGTCCCGCAGGTACCCCGGCAGCCCGTCCGGCAGCGGCTGGTCGTTGCGGGTCCAGGTCCGCAGCAGCTCGTTGACGGCCGGCACCTCACCGCGCTCGAGCAGCGCCGCGGACACCGGATCGGCCTGCTCGTCCCACACCCACCGGGGGTCGGCGCCGGCGCCGTTCCCCGCGACGGACCCACTGGGCGCCCAAGTCCAAGCCGATGCGGGCGACGCGATGCTCAAGGCACCCAGCGCACCCAAAGCCCCGCTGGAGACCAGCATCTTCCGCCTGCTCATTTCCGCCATGGCGGCTTCCTTCCACCTCTGGAACAGAGGATTCGGTTCAGGTGATGTCCGACGCCAGTGGCGCGATGACTTTCATGGACCGGCCCTGGTACTCGCCGGGCGCGGCGCCGAAGAACTCGACCTGCATCCCCTTAGAGCGAGATGCGTTGGTGCCCTTGAAGAACACCGCCAGCTCGGCATCGGCCGGTACGCGGTCGTAGAAGTCGTCGACCGCGGCCGTCGTGGGTGGCCGGCGCTCAGGCGGGCCGGTTGGTGTCCGGGATCTCGATGCTGATCGTCTGCCCTTCGGACAGGAACAGCAGCGCGATCTGACGGATGATCTCCTCCAGCGTCCAGTAAGCCGCGGGCGCGAGCGGGAAGGGCAACAGGCCTTCGCGCACGGCGATGAACGGCGGCCACGCGGTCTTCAGCAGCGGGTCCCACACCGGCTCGCGCGGGATCGCCAGCCAGCCGGCGATCTGGTCGCCGAGGATGAAGCGGGTCAGCGCGCCGAGGATGTGCGTGGTCAGGATGCCGCCGTCGATCGTGGCGCCGAGGTTGAGCAGGATGTCCGCGAGGTTCTTGCCTTCGGGCGTCGGCCCGAGGATCGGGTCGAGCACCTGCTTGGCCTGCGAGTCGGCCTCGGCCCACGACGCCGGCAGGTACTCGTCCTGGATGCCGAGCATGTGCCCGCACAGCTGCCAGGAGTGCAGGAACGCGGCGGACTCGTCGGCCGCGACCGGGACGCCCCACGCGGTCAGTTTCTGCATCACGGTCGTGGGGAGGCTGTGCCAGGTCACCAGCAGGTCGCGCTGGCTGATCGGGATTTCCTGGTCCGAGCCGGTGGTCCACTCCGGCGACCGGGGCAGCAGGTGCCGCACCGCCGCGTGCACCAGGCGCGTCTTGACGCAGGTGACGATCAGCTGGCCGTCGGGCTGGAAACCGTTGCGCTGCGTCATGTCGTAGCCGAGCTTGGCGGTCTTGGAGATGCGGTCCTTCAGGTTCGCGCCGCCCTTGGAGTGGTACACCGCGCGGGCTTCGTGCGGGATGACCGTCGAGATCATGCCGCTGGCGAACCCGTAGAGCACGCCGAGGTAGATGCCGCGTTTCTTGTTGAAGTCGAACGCTTTCGCCAGCTTGCCCTGGTCGGTCCAGGACGGCAGCCGCCGCGCGCTTTCCATGAAATCGCGCAGGTACGCCGGCAGCCCGGCCGGCAGGGGCTGGTCGTTGCGGGTCCAGGTGCGCAGCAGCTCGTTGACGTGGGCGACGTCGCCGCTGTCGAGCACCGCGGCCGACACCGGATCCGCCTCCGGGTCCCACACGTACCGCGGGTCGGCCCCCGAACCGCCGGCGGCCACCGATCCGGTCGGCGACCACGTCCACGCGTACGCGGGTGAGGCGAGGCTCACCGCCCCCAGCGCGCCCAGCGCTCCGCCGGTCCTCAGGATGTGTCGACGGTTGATCTCTCCCATGCTCCCTCAGCCTCCTTGCCGGAAAGCCATGACATTGAGATACGCATTTCATATCTGCGTATCATCATGACAACACAGGCGCGGCGACGACCACAAGACCTAGAGTGGGAACCGTCGCTGACCGGTCGTCCGAGGAAGTGCGCGTGGAACCTTCCCTGCTGTACACAGGCTCGGAGTCGTTGCTCGAACGCGCCTACGCCGACGCCAGCGAGCAGGTGGACGAGTCCGACGACGTCCGCACCCGGGTGCTCGACGGCGCCTTCGAGCAGTTCTGCCACCTGGGCATCCAGCGCTCCACGATGGAGGACGTCGCCCGGCGCGCCGGCGTCTCGCGGATCACCGTCTACCGCCGGTTCGCCACGAAGGACCTGCTGGTGCAACAGGTGGTGCAGCGGGAGTTCCGCCGCTACTTCGACCGGTTCCTGGTCGACATCCGCGCCGCCCGGACGGTCGCGGACAGGCTGGTCGTCGGGTTCGTGAGCTCGTTGCGCGCCTTCCGGAGCAACCCGCTGATCGGCGGGCTGATGGAGGTGGAACCGGACCTGCTGATCTCCTCGCTGACCGGGGACGGCGGCGCGACGCTGGCGGTCGTGCGGCAGTTCGTCGCCGGGCAGCTGCGCGAGGAGCAACGCGCGGGCCACGTCTCCGCCGAGCTCGAACCCGACCTCGTCGCCGAGGTGCTGGTCCGGGTGTCGGCCTCGTTCCTGACCATTCCCAGCCGGCTGCTCGACCTCGACGACGACGAGCAGCTGGCCGCGGTCGCGCGCAGGTTTCTGGTGCCCATGCTGCGACCGCCGACGGAATCGTGAGCCGGGACGAGCCGCGCAACGTCGTCACCGGTACGACCGCCGGCCCCGTCCTGCAAGCCGCCGAGGTCCACGGGGACGTCCACCTGCACGCCGCGCCGCCGCCCGGCCGCGTGCCGCGGCAGCTGCCCGGGACCGTGCGGCACTTCGTCGGCCGCGAACGGCACTTGGCCGCCCTCACCGCGCACCTCGACGAAGCCGCGGCGAGCCCGGACCCGGTGGCGATCTCGACGATCGAAGGCATGGCGGGAATCGGCAAGTCCGCGCTGGCGATCCACTGGGCGTGGCTGCACGCGGGGCACTTCCCCGACGGTCAGCTCTACGCCAACCTGCGCGGCTTCTCCCCGGCGGCGGCGATGCAGCCCGGCGAAGCGCTGTGGGGGTTCCTGCACGCCATGGGCGCGCCGCGCGACACGCCGTCACTCGACCTGGGCGCCCAGGCCGCGCTGTACCGCAGCATGCTGGCCGGGCGCCGGATGCTGATCGTCCTGGACAACGCCCGCGACACCGAGCAGGTGCGGCACCTGCTGCCGGGCGGCGGCACCTGCCACGTCATCGTCACCAGCAGGCAGCGGCTGACCGGTCTCGTCGCCCAGGCCGGCGCGCGCCCCATCAGGATGGACGGGCTCGGCACCGGGGAATCCACCGTGCTGCTGGGCGCGCTCGTCGGCGCCGGCCGGGTGGCCGCCGAGTCCGGCGCCGCGCACGACCTCGTCGAGCTGTGCGCGCGGATGCCCCTCGCGCTGACGATCCTGG
>NZ_JAAGNB010001786.1:0-1831 GCF_010550475.1 Amycolatopsis sp. SID8362 | reverse complement strand
GGCGCGGCTGCACCCGCCGGTCGCCGGCGCGGTCACCTTCACCGACGGCGCGGACCTGCGCGCACTGTCCGGAAAGGACATCGCCAAGCGGATCACCCTGCTGTCGCAGCAGCGGACCGCGCCGGGCGGGGTGTGCGTCCGGGAGCTCGTCGAGTTCGGCAGGCACCCGCACCGGTCCCGCTGGGGCGGCCGCGATCCCGAGGGGCCCGCCGCCGTCGAGCGCGCGCTGGAGCTGACCGGGCTGGCCGCCCTCGCCGACCGGCCGGTGCAGGCCCTCTCCGGCGGGCAGGCGCAGCGGGTGTGGCTCGCGAGCTGCCTGGCCCAGGACACCGCGCTGCTGCTGCTCGACGAACCCACGACCTTCCTCGACCTGCGGTACCAGGTGGAGATCCTCGACGTCGTCCGCGACCTCGCCGACCACCACGGCGTCGGGGTCGGCGTGGTGCTGCACGACCTCGACCAGGCCGCGGCGGTCGCCGACCGGGTGCTCCTGCTGGAGGGCGGCCGGGTCACCGCCGAAGGCACCCCCGCCGACGTCCTGACCGCGGCGAACCTCAGCCGGGCTTACGGCATCCGCGTCGACGTCGCGCGGGATCCCGCGGACGGGCGGATCCACGCCCGCGCGGTCGGCCGCTTCAACGACACCGCGTCGGTCTGACCCCATCGAAACAGGAGAACCATGCGCATCACCCGGATGATCCTCGGCTTGACCGCGGCCGCCACGTTCTTCGTGGCCGGTTGCGGCACCACCGAGGAGCCCGCCAGCGGCGCCGCCGCCAGCACGAGCGCCGCCGGCCCGGTCACGGTCGTCGACTCGCGCGGCAAGGAGGTGAAGCTGCCCCACCCGGCCAAGCGCGTCGCGGCGACCGAGTGGAACGGCGTCGAGCACCTCGTCTCGCTCGGCGTCATGCCGGTCGGCGTGTCCGACATCAAGGGCTACGGCCAGTGGGTCAGCGCGGAGAAGCTCGACGGCACGCCGAAGGACATCGGCACCCGCGGCGAACCGAGCCTCGACACGCTCGGCTCGCTGGGACTGGACCTGGTGATCGTCACCGACAGCGTGACCGAAGGCGCGCTCGAGCAGATCGAGGCGAAGGTCCCGGTCATCGTCATCAACGGCGGCACCGCGAAGGACCCGATCGCCGGGATGTACGCCGGCTTGGACGTGATCGCGAAGGCCACCGGCACCGAAGCCAAGGCCGCGCAGCTGAAGGCCGAGTTCGAGCAGAAGCTGACATCGGCCAAGGCCGAGGTGGAGAAGCTGGGCGCCGCCGGCCAGCAGGTCGCGTTCTCCGACGCCTACGTCACGTCCGGGTCGGTCAGCATCCGGCCGTACACCAAGGGCGCGCTCGTGTCCGCGGTGTTCGGCAGGCTCGGCCTCCAGACCGCGTGGCCGATGGACGGCGACCCGGTCTACGGGCTCGGGCAGGCCGACGTCGAAGGCCTGACCAAGCTGCCCGACGTCCGGTTCTGGTACATGGCCAACAACGCCGACGGCGACCCCTACCGGCAGGAGCTGGCGAACAACGCGATCTGGCAGAACCTCCCGTTCGTCAAGAGCGGCAAGGTGCACCGCTTCCCGGACTCCCTCTGGATGTTCGGCGGGCCCAAGTCCATGGCGCAGTTCGCCGACGCGGCCGTCGCCGCGCTCAAGGGGTGACCACCCTGACCGAGCCCCGCCCGCCCGCGATCCGGCGACGCGGGCGGGCGGCGCTGCTCGCCACCGGGCTCGCGGTCCTGGTCGCGGCGGGTTCGGCCGTGCACCTCACGCAGGGCACGGCGAACGTGCACGCGCTGGACGTGCTGCGGCTGGTGTTCGGCGCCGCGACCG
>NZ_JAAGNB010001739.1:0-1624 GCF_010550475.1 Amycolatopsis sp. SID8362 | reverse complement strand
TCGCCGCCGTCGGGCTCGAGGCCCGGTGGCCACTGCCTGCGGTCGGCCGCGTCCAGGTGCGTCCGGGCCTGGACCGGGTCGCCGCGGTGGCCAGCGATCAGCGCGCCGACGCCGTGCACCAGCAGCGTCGAACCGGGGCTGCGCAGCACGTACGACGCCGTTTCCGCGCCGTCGCGGATCACCGCGTCCAGCTCTTCGAGTGCCTCGGGCCAGCGTCCCAGCCAGTAGTAGTGCACCGCGCCGGCCAGGTGCATCTCGCCCGGCACCGCGCGGGTCGCGGCGATCCGGCGGGCGGCGTCGAGCGGCTCCGCGGCCTCGTCGAGGCTGTCGAGCTTCGGCACGGACAGCGCGGCGTCGTCCAGCGGGTGCAGCCCGGCCGGTGCCAGCGCGGTCTGCTCGCCGAGGCGCTCCAGCGTGGCGAGCAGCGACTCGTGCCGCCCGCGCCACATCTCCGGGACGTCGGAGTCGTCGAGGGTCCGCTTCAGCTCGGCGGTCGCCTCGGCGAAGTCGCCGCGGCGGTAGTAGACGTAGGCCAGGATCCAGCGCATCTCGGCCGCGCGCCTGCTGTCGGCCGTCCGCGCCACGACCGAACGCGCCTCGGCCTCGGGCTCCCGGCCGAGCCAGAACAGCAGCCGGGCCAGGGTCGCGGTCAGCGTCTCGCGCGCGTCCGGCGCCAGCGTGCCCTGCGTGATGGCGTGGCGCAGCAGGTCCACGGCGATCCGCGGGGTCTCGGTGGCGACCGTCCCGATGTGCTCCAGCAGCCACGTCGTCACCCACGGGTCCACCTGCGCGGGTGCGGCGGCGAGCTGTTCGGCGACCCGGACGGCTGGTGCCCCAGCGGCGGCGAACGCTTCGGCCAGCTGCCGGTGCAGCGCTACGCGCATCGCCGCCGGCGTCTTTTCGTAGAGCACCCGGCGCACCAGCGGGTGCCGGAACGCCAGCCGGTCGCCCGACTCGACCAGCACCCCGGACGCGATCGCCTCGTCGACCGCGCCGACCAGCGCCGTCGGCGGCCGTTCGGTGGCGACGGCGATGTCCGACAGCGAGAACTCGCGGCCCAGCATCGCGGCCCAGCGCAGGGTGTCGCGCGTGCCGCTGGAGAGGAAGCTCAGGTACAGCGTGATCCGCGACCCCAGCGGTGCCGGGATGCTCTGGCACGAGTTGCCGTCCAGGTGCGCGTGGACGCCGTCGAGCACGATCATCGACTGCGCCAGCAGCGTCTCGACGATTTCCCTGGTGTAGCGCGGATTTCCGGCCGCGTAGGAGACCAGCAGCTGCAGACCCGGCCCGGGCGGCGCCCCGACCAGCTCGGTGGCCAGCTCCCGGGCCGCGCTTTCCGGCAGCGGCGGCAGCGCCAGGACGGTCGTGTCATCGTTGTCAAGCTCAGCCCGCAGCTCGTCGAGCGCGGCCGGTCGTGGCACCGGGCGGCAGGCGCCGACGAGCAGCAGCGGCAGCTGCCGCGTCTCCCGGCTCAGGTACCGCCAGACCCGCAGGGTGGCGTCGTCGGCCCAGTGCAGGTCGTCGACCACGAGCACCAGCGGCGCCTCCGCGCACAGCTCGCGGACCAGCGCGAGCAGGCCGTCGACGGGATCCTCGCCGGGCTGCTCGGCGAGCCGGGCGGCCA
>NZ_JAAGNB010001684.1:0-2111 GCF_010550475.1 Amycolatopsis sp. SID8362 | reverse complement strand
GGCGCGGTTGCTGACCGGCGCGCGCTGGCGCCTCGCGGCCGCCGACGTGGCCGCGCTGTGGCGGCGCGCGGGCGAGCTGTCCAGCCCGGAGAAGTCCGACACCCCGGAGCTGGTCGTCGAGCGCGTCGAGCAGGCGGGGCTGATCGACGCCATCGACGAACCCGGGGCGGCGGACCGGTATTCCGAGGAGGGATACCGGCGCATCCGGCGGATCGGCTGGGAGCTGGCCGCGCTGCGGCGGCGGCTCGACCAGTCGCTGCCGGAGCTCGTCGCCGACGTCGAGCGCACGATGCTCCTGGACGTGGAATCGTTGGCACGCCCCGGTTCCGCGGGCCGGGCGCACCTGGACGCGTTCGCCGAGGTCGTCACCGACTACGCCGAGACGGCGCCGACCGCGACCCTGTTGTCCTTTGTGGACTACCTGAACACGGCCGCGCACGCCGAGGACGGGCTCACCCCCGGCGAGGTCGAGGTCGTCCCGGACCGGGTGCAGGTGCTCACCGTGCACTCGTCGAAGGGGCTGGAGTGGGAGGTCGTCGCCGTCCCGCACCTGGTGCACGAGGTGTTCCCCGGCCGGCGGCGGTCGTCGTCGTGGCTGCGGACCGCGACGTCGCTGCCGGCCGCGCTGCGCGGCGACGCCGAAGACCTGCCGGAACTGCGCATCGCCGAGGGCTACGACCGCAAGGAAGTCCAAGAAGGACTGGAGCTGCACGAGGCCGGGTTCGTCGAGCGGGAGCAGGCGGAGGAGCGGCGGCTCTGCTACGTGGCGCTGACGCGGTCCGAGCACGCGCTGATCGTCTCCGGGCACTGGTGGAACGAAAGCAGCAGCCGCGCGAAGGGGCCGTCGGAGTTCCTGACCGAGATCGCCGACGTGCTGCGCGAAACCGGCGTCGGGCAGCTCGCCGACTGGGCGCCGGAGCCGGGGGCCGACGACGAAAACCCGCTGGTGTCGGACTCGCGGAAGGCCCGGTGGCCGGTCGACCCGCTGGCGGACCGGCGCACCGGCGTGCAGACCGGGGTCGAGCTGGTGTCCGAGGCGATGTCCACTGTGGAGACTTCAGAAGAAGATGAGGACGACCCGGACGGCTGGCTGACCGACACCGACGTCCTGCTGGAGGAGTGGGCACGCAAGGACGACCACGTCAAGCGGGTCCCGCTGCCTTCGCGGCTCACGGTGAGCCAGCTGGTCACGCTGGCCGACGACAGCGCCCGGCTGGCGAGCGACCTGCGCCGCCCGTTGCCGGCGGAGCCCAACAGCTTCGCCCGCCGCGGCACGGAGTTCCACGGCTGGCTGGAACGCCGCTTCGGGGGCGACCAGCTCATCGAAATCGACGACCTCCCCGGCGCGGCCGACTTCGACGAGGCCCCCGACGCGGACTTCGAGGAGCTCCGGGCGGCGTTCGAGGAGAGCGAGTGGGCGGAGAAGGTGCCGGAGGCGGTGGAGATCTCGTTCTCGGCCGATGTCGAGGGCATCACCCTGCGCGGCCGGATGGACGCGGTGTTCCGGCACGCGGACGGGTCCTGGGAGGTCGTGGACTGGAAGACGGGCTCGGTC
Organism: Amycolatopsis sp. SID8362; assembly: GCF_010550475.1. Taxonomy (NCBI): domain Bacteria; kingdom Bacillati; phylum Actinomycetota; class Actinomycetes; order Pseudonocardiales; family Pseudonocardiaceae; genus Amycolatopsis; species Amycolatopsis sp. SID8362. The sequence continues at coordinate 556 of NZ_JAAGNB010001684.1, read as the reverse complement.
CCGCCGGAGTCCCGGCTCCCAGCGCTGGCGGTCCAGCTGGCCGCGTACCGGATGGCGTGGGCGGCGCTGAAGAACGTCCCGGTGGAGCAGGTCCGCGCGGCGTTCCACTACGTCCGGGCGAACCACACGATCCGCCCGGCGGACCTCCTGGACGCCGAAGGCCTCCGGCGGCTGCTGCGGGACATCCCGGAGGCGTGACTACAGGTTCACCGGGTAGAGGTCGAGGCCGCCGGCGGTCAGGCGCAGCCACGCACCGGGCCGGATTTCCGGCGCGGGCGCGGGGAGTTCCGCCAGCACCACGCTGCCGCCGAGATCGAGCGTGACGACGCCGTCCTCGGGGGTGTACGCGGCCACCCGGGCCGTGACGCAGACGGTGCCGCCGGTGCCGCGAAGCTCGGGCACGCCGTCCGGGACGACCGCCCAGGCCCGGATCCCGGCCGGGAAGTCCAGCTCCACGTGGGCCCAGCCGGCGCGCGGTGGCTCGGCGCCCCGCCAGGTCGCGTCCGCGGTGCCCAGCGGCGACGTGAACCGGATCCGGCCGCCGTCGACGTCGGTG
>NZ_JAAGNB010001627.1:0-7209 GCF_010550475.1 Amycolatopsis sp. SID8362 | reverse complement strand
CTCGGCGGCCGCGACCCCGGCGGCGTGCGCGCGTGCGTCGTCGGCATGGCCGGGGTCAGCAAGCTGAGCGATCCGGCGGTGGCGGCGGTCTTCGACGCGGCGTGGGCGCGGATCGGGCTCACGTGCGTGGTCCGGACCGTCGCCGACGCCGAAGTGGCGTACGCGTCGGCGACTTCGGCTCCGGACGGGACGGTCCTCGTCGCCGGCACCGGCTCGATCGCCGGCCGCATCCGCAAGCGGCGCCTCGCCGGTACCGCGGGCGGCTACGGCTGGCTGCTCGGCGACGAAGGATCGGCGTTCTGGCTCGGCCGCGAAGCCGTCCGTTCCACTTTGGAGGCTCTCGGCCGCGGCCTGCCGCTGGACGGACTGCCGTCGGCGGTGCTCGGCGCCGCGCTCGGACCGTCCGGTGTGGACGTCCGGACCGACGCGGACCGGCTCGCCGCGTCCCGCGCGCTCATCACGACCGCCAACGCCGAGGCGCCGGTGCGGCTCGCCCGCTTCGCGCCGTTGGTGAGCGCGGCGCACGACGCCGGCGAGCCGGCGGCACGGGAGATCGTCGGCCGGGCGGTCGAGTTGCTCGTCGCCAACGCCCTCGCGGCGCGAGAGCCCGGCGAGTCGACTCCGGTCGTGCTCGTCGGTTCGGTGCTCACCGGAGACAGTCCGGTCGGCGCGCTCGTCCGCCGTGGATTGTCCGGCCTCGAGGTGCTGACCAGCTCCGATGGCGTGCTCGGGGCGGCCTGGCTGGCCGCGGTGGACGCGTTCGGCGAGGGCGTGCCGAGACCCACGTCACGGGAAGATTGAGCAAAACGCGGCGCGAAAGCGCGAAAACGTCGACTGAACCCGGGTAGTCCGGGTACCGTAGGCAGTGGCCCCCGGACCCTCCCCCCTCGCCGGGGGCCGCCTTATGTCCTGGGTACGTCGTCCGAGCCGGTCTCCGGCGCCAGGCGCAGGCCGGGGTGTTCCGGCGGCAACGCGCGGTAGAGCACCCAGCCGCTGACCGCGACGGTCAGCGCCACGAGCGGCCACGACAGCACCGTGCGGGCCACCCCGAGCGCGATGACCTGGCCGGCCCACCACAGCAGGCCGTAGACGACCACGCGCAGCACGTACTGGAGCACCCACACCCAGCTGGCCCGCGAGTACGCCTTGAGCAGCACCGCGTCCCGGCGCCAGCGCGCCTTCTGCCCGAGCAGCAGCCCGACGACGACGCCGAGCAGCGGCCAGCGCACCACGATGCTGGCCGCCCACAGCAGGGCGCTGGCCACATTGGACATCAGCTGCAGCAGGAAGAAGTCCTGCGCGCGCCCGGTGTGCAGGGCGATCAGCGCGGCCGCGACGACAGCGGCCAGGCTGACCACGAGCGCGCGGACCTTGCCGCCCCCGGCCACCCGGTAGACCCCGAGCGCGAGGGCGACCGCGATGGCGGCCCCGGCGCCCCAGGCGACGGACTGCCCGGCCACGAGCCAGCCGACGACGAAACCGGCGGGCGGGACGCTGGCGTCGAGCGCGCCCCGGCGGCCGCCGAGGATCTGCGCGAGCGACTCACGGGGTTCTCCGGACACGTGTCCAGCCTGCCGGAAACCGCCCGGGACGCTCCAAGCAGGGAGATCTTCGCCACATCGGATGCCCGGTTTGGCGCCGGGTGTGCTGTTTCACGGCATGCCGAAGGTGAAGAAGGCGTAATAGAGGAGCGGAGAAGGCCGACAAGATAAGACACTGTTACTCCGGTCTGAACGGCCGGGGTGGCACGGGGGTAGGACCCCGATCATTAGTTGTGGTGTACAACTACATGTCGGGGAGTCGGACGCAGGATGGGGAAGGGGACCCAACGTGTACGGAATCGACAGCTATGTAGCCATAGGAGACAGCTTCACCGAGGGCCTCAACGACGCGCTGCCGGACGGCTCGTTCCGGGGCTGGGCCGACCGCCTCGCCGAGATCCTGGCGGCGGGCAGGCCCGACTTCCAGTACGCGAACCTGTCGCTCCGGGGCAAGATGCTCGACGAGATCATGGACGAGCAGCTCCCGATCGCCCTGGAACTGAAGCCCGACCTGGTCACCCTCTGCGCCGGCGGCAACGACATCATCGTGCCCGGCGCGGACGTGGACGCGGTGGCGGAGCGCCTGGAGGAAGGCGTCGCCAAGCTGCGCGAGGCGGGCATCCCGGTGCTGATGTTCAACGGCCCGGACACGAAGGTCCTCTCGGTGATGTCGGTCCTGCGCGGCAAGGTCGCCATCTACAACACCCACCTGTGGGCCATCGCCGAGCGCCACGGCGCCCGCATGGTCGACCTGTGGGCCATGGCCCCCCTCCACGACCGCCGCGCCTGGAGCGACGACCGCCTCCACTTCTCCCCGGACGCCCACCGCCGCATCGCGTTGAAGTCCGCGGAGGTCCTGGGCATCCCGGTCGAGGGCGACTGGCGCGAACCGTGGCCGGTGGAGGAGGTGCCGAGCCGCTGGATCGACTCGCGCCGATCGGACCTGACGTGGACGAAGGTGCACCTGCTCCCGTGGATCCGCCGCCAGCTGCGCGGCGAGTCGATGGGCGACGGGCTGTCGCCGAAGCGGCCGCAGCTGGCGCCGTTGGCTCCGGTGACGCCGTTGGCTCCGTTGGAGGTGCTCGAGGTGCCGGACAACGCTCAGCAGGCCAGCTGAGGACCCGGCCCGAAGGTAGTGAATGACTCATTCATGTCGTCTGACGACATGAATGAGTCATTCACTACACGCCGAGCACCGTCGCCGACGGAAAGTGCCCACCCGATCACGAACCCCCGAGTTGTCCACATGTCGACTTACCTGGGGACAACTTGTGGACGGACCACCCCGGCCGACTCGCCAACCCGTCCCGCCCGGCTTACAGTCCCTTTATGTCCGGTCGGCGTCGCTGGATCCTCCTGGTCCCGATCGCGGTGCTGGTCACGGCGCTGCTCGCGGGGGTCGTGACCTGGGCACAGGCCGGCAGCCTCCAGCGTGACCTCAGCGAACGGACGCAGGCCGCGCTCGCGGCCGCCGGGCTGCCCGCCGGGAACGTCAGCTTCGACGGCCGGGACGCCACCCTCACCGGGTTCCCGCCCGGCCAGGCCCTCCGCGCCCTCGAAGTCGTCCAGGGCGTCGACGGCGTCCGCGCCGCCAAGTTCGAAGGCGACGTCGTCCCCATGGCCCCGAGCACGACCGAAGCCCCACCGCCGAGCAGCACCACCAGCAGCCCCCCGCCCACCACGACCACGACCGCGCCGCCGCCGACCGACAAGGCCGGGGTGCAGGCCGAGATCGATCGGCTGCTCGCCGAGGCGCCCGTGACCTTCGTGCCGGACACCGCGAAGCTCACGCCCGAAGGGGAACAGGCCGCCCGCGGGATCGCCGTCGCGCTCGCCAAGTCGCCGGAGACCTTCCGGTACCGCGTCACCGGCCACGTCGCCCGCGGGCCCGGCGGCGAGAGCGCCGCGCTGAAGCTGTCCCGGGACCGCGCGCGGGCCGTCGCGCGGATCCTCACCACCAACGGCCTCACGACCAAGCGCGTGACCTACCGGGGCCTCGGCGACACCCGGCCGGCCAGCGGCGGCGAAGAGGACCGGCGGGTCGAAATCACGGTCATCTGAAGGGGTGGTGCCGATGTTGTGGCTGTTCGGGCAGATCTGGCTGTGGCTGATCCTCGCCTTCGCCCTCGGCGCGCTCACCTCGTGGCTCGTCCTGCGGAAGGCGAAGCCCGCCGAGCCCCGCGGAGCCGTCGAAGCAGAAGCCCCCTACGAGCCGGAACCCGAGCCGCGGTACGAGGAACCGCTCGCCGCCGAGCAGACGCAGTTCATCCCCGCCGCCTGGGCGCAGGGCCCGCCCAAGGAGCCCGGCGAAGCCGACGACGAGCCGGAGCCCGCCGGTCACCACGAAGGGCACCTGCCGCTGCCGCCGCAGCGCGGGGCCGAGGCCGAGGACTGGCCGACCGAAGAGGAACCGGCCTGGCCCGAGAGCGAAGAAGCCACTCCTCAGTGGCCGCAGCAGCCTGGGCGCGGTGGCTGACACCCATCCTGGTAAATTCGGCTACGCACTGTGAGCGAGGCTGAGGAGGGAGTGGCGTGACGCTCCCCCATTGGACGGCGCAGCAGGTCCTGCCACCGGGACGCCACGCGTGCGACCTCGCCGACGTCTACGAGCGCCTGGTCTTCGACGCGCCGCACCAGAACGAGCGCGAGATCCTCTTCAGCGCGCTCAACAGCTACCTCGGCGTGGCCCGCCGGATCATGCCGTCCGGCCGCGCCTGGATCGGCGGCGAGCTGATCACGCGCACCGCACACCCGCCGCGCGGCCTCGACGTCGTCCTCATCCCGGACGAGTGGGGCGCGCTCAAGCGGCTCGACGACGCCGGCCGGTCCGCGCTGTACGGCCTGCTCACGCTGCGCGGCGTGATCGTCGGGCAGCCCGCGATGTACCTCGACCAGGTGCAGCCGGTCGGCGGCATGCTGGACGGCTTCCTGTGCCGCCCCGGCGACGAGGACACCTGGGCCGAGGTCTGGGCCGAAGGCGGCAGGGGCTACCCGGAGATGATCTGGTGAGGAACGAGTTCCGGCGCATCGCCGACGAGATCCCCGGCGGCACGTGGCTCGACGACCTCGCGCGTGCCTCGGCGATGGCGGCCAACGCCAAGTTCGAGCGGACGTCCCGGTCGCCGCTGCTGCACGTCTCGGTCATCGGCGAGCAGAGCATCGACGCCTACACCTTCTCCGACATCAGCCGGGCGCTGCAGGACGCGACCGCGAAGATCGGGCACATCATCCGGAACCCGTCCGGCGAGGTCACCCAGGTCCAGCAGGCCGACCGCGACAAGGCGCCGCTGATCCAGCGCGGCCAGGCGGGCAACGCGATCTTCTTCGGCTTCCCCGAGCCCGCGCCGGACGACGCGCTCATCCTCGACGGCATCGAGACGCTTTCCGAGCGCGCCGTCAAGGAACTGTGTGACTTCCTGCCGGCGAACGGCTCGGACGACGGCGCGCTCGACGCCGTGCTGCTGCAGCGCGACACCGTCCGCAACGCAGTGAGCGACATCGTCAACGCCGTCGCGAAGAACGCCGGCATCGGGATGGCGCTGACCCCGACCGCGGGCGAGCAGGTCACCCGCAGCATGACCACCGAACAGGCCCGGATCCTCCAGGGCAGCCTCCGCGAGTCCCGCGAGGCGGTCGGCTACGAGACGGTGCGCGGGCGGCTCGACGGCGTCCGCACCCGGCGGCGCATCTTCTACCTCGACCGTGAGTCGGGCGGGACCATCCAGGGCGCGGTGGCGCCGGACCTGCTCGACCAGATCAAGGAGAACCTCGACCGCCCGGTGACCGCCCGGCTGCGCGTCGTGCGCACGACGACGATCGACGGCCGGCGCGGCCGTCCGGTGTTCGAACTGCTCGAAATCACCCCCGAAGTGAGCCTTTTCGACTGAAAAGTCCCGCTTGCGACTTTCGTCTTGAACACCGGTACCGACGGTCGTCGTAGGCCGTCCGACGCCGAAAACAGTGGGAACCCCGATATTCTTCGCATTGATCACATCGTCACACCCTGCGCGCGATGTCAGGAAATACCGGTACTCGCGGCAAAATGGTGGGACAATGACTTTTTCCAGAATGTAACAATTTCGTTCGCGGGCACTCTTATGGGTTAACGTCGTCGCACTCCCACCCGAAGGGGCCCGCATGATGACCGACCCGCAGTACCCGCCGACCACCGCGCGCCACGGCAGACCCGCGCCGCCGGTGACGGCCACGGAGCGTCGTCAAGCGAACGCGAAGCCCGGTCGGAACATCCTGGCGATCGTCGGCCTGCTGCTCGGCTTGGCGGCATTCGGTGTCGCGTTCGTCCCGGACATCGGATTCGTCGCGTGGCCGCTGGCCGGGCTCGGGCTGATCCTCGCGATCGCCGGGTTGGTCCAGGTCAAGAAGGGCACCGCGGGCGACCGCGGGGTGGCGGTCACCGCCACCGTCGTCACGGTCGCGGCACTGCTGTCGACGGCGGGGCTGCTGGTGTACTCGACCTTCCTCGGCGGCGGTGAGTCCGGGCTGCACCTCCCGGCCGTCTCGGGCGACAAGCACACCGTGACGTTCGAGGTCACCTCGGCGGGCGGGGCGACCGTGCGCTACGGCAGCCTCAGCGACCAGCGCACCGAAAACGCGCCGGCCAGCACCGACGCGTGGGAAGGCCAGGCTTCCTACAACAATGGCTCGTACCTGTTGACGCTCACCGCGGACACCCGCAATTCGAACGTCAACAACGAAATCCGGTGCGCCATTTCGGTCGACGGCAAGAAGGTCGCGGAAAACAGCGGGACGACCATCGCGCTGTGCACCGCCAACGTGGGCTGACCCCTGCCTGGCGTCCGGCCGGCCTACCCCCACGTCGGCCGGCCGGAGCGCCACGAGCCGCTCCTGGCGGCTCCCGGCCCCGCCGCGGTTTCCCGCGCGGGGCCCGGCGCCGGCGTCTCAGCCTGCCCCTCCCCTAGGGCTCAGCCGGCACCGCCGAACCTACGCGGGCGCCGCCCGCGAGCACTAAGAATCCACTAAGGATTCACGGCCCGGACCCGGCCGTGACCCATTCGCAACCGAATCATCGCCATGAATGCACCGGGCCGCCACCGAGTTGTCGCAGTTCGAAAGGGCGGGCGAATCTTTTACTGCAGTTCGGCGAGTTCGGCGCGAACCTCACCGACGAGCTTCGGGTGCACCCGCTCGTAAATGCGCACCGACAACGCGAGTTGTTCGCGCGCGCCGTCGATGTCGCCGCGGGCCCGCAGCACCCGGCCCAGCGTCAGCCGCAGCGCGCCCTCCCGCGCGACGAACTCCCGGCTGATCGCGAGGTCGATCGCTTCCCAGACGTGCCGCTCGGCCGCCTCGACGTCGCCCGCCCGCAGGCTGAGGTCGGCCAGCTTGTCGAGGGCGACGACGACCCGGTCGTCGTCGCCCAGTTCGCGGTCGATGCGCAGGCCGGCGAGCTGGTGGGCGATGGCCTCGGCGAGCAGGCCCGCCCGCTTCTCCGCCTGGGCGCAGCTGCTGAGCGCCTGCCCGCGCAGGGTGACGTCGCCGGCCTCCGCCACTGCCTTGCCCAGCCGTTCGATGGCCCGCTCGTGCTCGCCGAGACGGCTGAGCGCGCGGCCGAGGTGCAGGTCGGCCGACGTCGTCAGCCGTTCGTCGGCGAGCCCGGCGGCCAGCTCCGCCGCCCGCTCGGCGTCGG
>NZ_JAAGNB010001579.1:0-1536 GCF_010550475.1 Amycolatopsis sp. SID8362 | reverse complement strand
GGGTTCGTCGGCTCGTCGACCACGGACGGCCCGAGCACGCCCCTGGCGAACCCGCGCGCGATGAACGCCGAGACCAGCGTGCCGAGGACGGCGAACGCGGTGGTCTCGGCCGATCCGACGTCGTCGCTGCCGAAGAGCACGCGCAGGCCGATCGCGCACCCGCCGCCGATGACGGCGACCACCGAGCCGAGTGTGGTCGCGAAGGCGTTCGCCGTCACCACGCTCTCGGTGCGCACGACGTGCGGCAGCGACGCCGAAAGCCCGGAGCCGATGAAGCGCGAGATGCCTTCCGCGGCCAGTGCCAGCGAAAACAGCCCGAGCCCGCCGAACCCGAGGCCCACGGCGGCGGACGCGGCCACGATCGCCAACCCGCGAAGCAGGTTCGCGAAGATCAGGACGCGACGGCGGTCCCACCGGTCCAGCAACGCGCCCGCGAAGGGCCCGACCACGGAGTACGGGAGCAGCAACGCGGCGAACCCGCCCGCGATGGCCAGCGGGTTGGCGCCGCGCTCGGGGTTGAAGAGGACCGCTCCGGCGAGCCCGGCGCGGAAGACGCCGTCGCCCCAGCTGGCGGCGAAGCGGGTGAAGAGCAGACGTCGGAAGTCCGGGTCCTTCAACAGCTCCCGGGGGCCCTGTCGGCTGGTCTCGGCACCGGCGCTGATCGTCACGGAGCCAGAGTAGTAGGTGGTCGACGCACTGAGGTCGCCTCTCGGCGGCTATGCGCAGTGTGGCTCCAGCCGGACGGTATTCCACAAAGGCGGTTCTTCAGTGAGCCCGGGGGACACGGAGTGCGCCGACCACTGTTTCAAACGAGGCTCTTGGGGCGATTGTTCCCGAGCCGAAGTAATTCGCCGGGCCGAAGGTGAGATCATGGGTCGCGTGCCAGCGGACGCCGAGGTTGAGCCGGGAACGCTCCTGGTCGCCGCCCCCACGATGGTCGACCCCAACTTCAAGCGGACCGTGGTGTTCGTCATCGATCACCGTGACGAAGGCACGCTCGGCGTGGTCCTGAACCGGCCGAGCGACGTCGCCGTGCACGACGTGCTGCCCAACTGGGGCGGGCACGTCGCCGAGCCGCAGGCGGTGTTCGTCGGCGGGCCGGTCGAGAAGAAGACGGCGTTGTGCCTGGCGGCGCTGCGCACCGGCGAGACGGCGGCGAGCGTGCCGGGCGTGATCGCGGTCCGCGGGCCGGTCGCGCTGGTCGACCTGGACACCGACCCCGAGGCGCTGGTGCCGAAGGTCCGCGGCGTGCGCGTCTTCGCCGGTTACGCGGGGTGGGACTCGGGGCAGCTGGCGGGCGAGATCGAGCGCGACGACTGGGTCATCGTGCCCGCGCTGCCGAGCGACATCCTGGCCTCGCCCAGCGGCGACCTGTGGAGCCAGGTGCTGCGCCGCCAGGGCATCCCGCTGGCGCTACTGGCCACCCACCCGGGCGACCTCCAGCGGAATTAGGCCTCTTCCTTCTTGAAGACGCCGCAGCCACCGGCGCCGCACGCGCAGCCGCTGCAGCCGGCGGGCGCCGCCGGAGCCGGCGCG
>NZ_JAAGNB010001534.1:0-1612 GCF_010550475.1 Amycolatopsis sp. SID8362 | reverse complement strand
GCCGGCCGCGGCCGACGCGGTCGTCGACGACTGGCGCGAGCCGGAGCCGAAGGTCGACGGGTCGAGCTTCTTGTGGGTCGGCGCGCCGGCGTCGAACCCAGCCGCGATCACCGTGACGCGGACCTCGTCGCCGAGGGAGTCGTCGATGATCGTGCCGAAGATGATGTTGGCGTCCGGGTGCGCGGACTCCTGCACCAGCGAGGCGGCCTCGTTGATCTCGAACAGGCCCAGGTCGGAGCCGCCGGCGATGGACAGCAGGGCGCCGTGGGCGCCGTCCATCGACGCCTCCAGCAGCGGCGAGTTGATCGCCTTCTCGGCCGCCTGGATGGCCCGGCCCTCTCCTCTGGCCGACCCGATGCCCATCAGCGCGGACCCCGCGCCGGACATGACGCTCTTGACGTCGGCGAAGTCGAGGTTGATCAGGCCCGGGGTGGTGATCAGGTCGGTGATGCCCTGGACACCGGAGAGCAGCACCTCGTCCGCGGAGCGGAACGCGTCCATCAGCGAGACGCCGATGTCGCCGAGCTGCAGCAGCCGGTCGTTCGGGATCACGATCAGCGTGTCGCACTCGTTGCGCAGGGACTGGATGCCGTCCTCGGCCTGCTTGCCGCGGCGCTTGCCCTCGAAGGTGAACGGGCGGGTCACGACGCCGATGGTCAGCGCGCCCAGCTTGCGGGCGATCTGCGCCACGACCGGGGCGCCACCGGTGCCGGTGCCGCCGCCTTCGCCGGCCGTCACGAACACCATGTCGGCGCCCTTGATGACCTCTTCGATCTCTTCGCGGTGGTCTTCGGCGGCCTTCTGGCCGACCTCGGGGGCGGCGCCCGCGCCGAGGCCCCGGGTGAGTTCGCGGCCGATGTCCAGCTTGACGTCGGCGTCGGACATGAGCAGTGCCTGTGCGTCGGTGTTCACCGCGATGAACTCGACACCCTTGAGGCCGACCTCGATCATGCGGTTCACGGCGTTCACGCCGCCACCGCCGATGCCGACCACCTTGATCACCGCAAGGTAGTTGTGCGGGGGCGTCATCGAAGTCCGCCTTCCTGATCGTTGTGCCCGTACAGCCCGCCGGCGGATGATCAACCTTCAACCTCAACCGCAGATCGAGAGTTATGTCAACTGCCGACGTTAGGCAGGACGGTAGGCACCAGGCAGGCTCTAATCCAGTAGGCACGCCGTGTGTCGCAAAGGTGTTTTGCCACAACACGTTCGAGCGCGCAAGAGCGAGGAGCCGCGAGCACCGCCGGCGCCCGGTCTGCTATGGCGCCCGGCTCAAGCCGGTACGGGCATGCTCATGAGCACTTCGGTGGGCGTCCCGCTGGGCGATCCCCCGGCCTGTTCGAGGCTCACCGCCAGGTGGTCGGCGCTGCCGACGCCGTCCGCGACGACCAGTCCCCCGTCGGCCGCCGGCGCGAGCACCCCGGCCGAGCGCGGCGCGTCCGTCCCGGTGATCAGCCAGGCCTCGTAGACCTTCCCGCCCGGCTGGGCCGGCAGCCCGGCGTCCATCACCAGCACGCGGTTCAGCGTCTTGGACAGCACGACCGTCACGCCGCCGCCGGCGGGCGCCTGCCCGTGCGCGGTCTTCGCGTCCGGCGCGGCGAGCAGCGCCGCA
>NZ_JAAGNB010001486.1:0-1380 GCF_010550475.1 Amycolatopsis sp. SID8362 | reverse complement strand
CGCGCGGCGCCGGCGTGCGGGTCTCCTCGCGCGGGGCCGGGACCGGGAGCGCCTGCACCATGCCGGAGCGGCCCGAGGCGAGGGCCGCCGCGCCCAGCGCGACGCCGTACTTCGGGTGGATGTCGACCGCCGTCGGGCGACCCAGCTCGGCCGAAACCAGCTGGGACACCAGGGGAATCCGGGAAGAGCCGCCGACCAGGAGCACCGCGCCGAGGTCGGCCGGGCGGAGGTTCGCCGAGCGCAGGGCGCGGTGCAGGGAACCGAGCGTCGCCGTGATCGACGGGCGGATCATCTCCTCGAACTCGCCGCGGGTCAGCCGCACCTCCGTCTGCACCGACGGCAGCAGCACCGGGACCGCCACCTCGGTGTCCGCCGACAGCGCTTCCTTCGCCAGCACGCATTCCTGGCGCAGCCGCACGACCGCCGCCACCGCGCCCGGGTCGTCCGGGTCGATCCGCGACAGCTTGCCGTCCAGCGCCCGGTCCACGTGCCCGAACACGGCTTCGTCGAAGTCGACCCCGCCCAGGCCCTCGATGCCTTCCGGGGTGCCGAGGATCTCGAACCCGCCGTTGCGCTTCCGGAGCACGGTCGCGTCGAACGTGCCGCCGCCCAGGTCGTACACCGCGACGACGGCGCCGTCGTCGAGCCGCTCCTGTGCCGCGTAGTGCGCCGCCGCGGCTTCGGGCTCGGTGATCAGGCCGACGCGGTCGATCCCGGTCAGCTTCGGCACCTGTCCGAACAGCTCCCGCTTGTACGGTCCCCAGTTCGCCGGGTGGGTCAGCGTGATCCGGTCCGGACGGCCGCCCTGCTGCCCCGCGACCGTCCGGACCACGTAGCCGAGCAGGTGCGCCATCAGCGACGCCACCGAGTGCGGTGCGCCGCCGAGCAGCACCGGCGTCGGGTCGCCCAGGCGCCGCTTGAACTCCCGCGTCACGCGGTCGGGTTCGACGGACGCGCGCCGGCTCGCCGCGTCGCCGACCAGCACGCTGCCGTCGGGGCGCAGCAGCACCACCGACGGGATGGCCGCCGTCCGGTCGCCGAGCGACACCATTTCGACGTGGCCGGCCCGGTCGACGGCGGCGGCCGTGAAGGTCGTGCCGAGGTCGATGCCCAGTCCGTAGCCCATGTCAGCCTCCGCCGCCGGTGTCCGCGTTGTCGAAAATCGGGTGGTCCCCGTGAACCGGCTCCGGTTCCGCGGGGTGTTCTTCGTGCACGTGGTCCTCGAGCGGTTCCGGGGGCGGGTCGTGCGGCTCCGGCGGTGGGCTGTCCGGCACCTCGGCCACGGCCGGCGCGTGGTCGGGCTCGGGGTGCCGCGGCGGCTCGAACGGGTGGTCCCGTTCCACCGGGTGCGGCCGGCTCCCGGTGACCTCGCCGGCGTCG
>NZ_JAAGNB010001440.1:0-2373 GCF_010550475.1 Amycolatopsis sp. SID8362 | reverse complement strand
GGCAGGCGCACCTGCCGCGCGTTCATCCCGCCAGGGAGCGCCAGCTCGCACCAGGTCGTGCGGGCGCCGCCGACGCCGTGCTCGACGCCGACGCGCTCGCCGGGGCCCGCCTTCGGTTCCGGCAGGCCGGGGACGTCGTCGTCGACCTCGACCAGCAGCACCTCGGCGCTCAGCCGCAGCCGCAGCGTCACGAAGGACGGCGCCTTCGGGTTGCCGGCCTCGATCACGGCCTCGACCAGCCGCCGGGCGGCCGCGGTCGTCTGCTCCAGCATGGGCCGCAGGGACCAGTCGGTGAGAATCAGGCGGACGAACAGCTCGGTGACCGGCAGCGCGCTCGGCTGCGCGACGAGCCGGATGTCGTCCATCTGCGAGGTGTGCGCGCTCAACCCTGACCTTCCTCACCCAGGTGCGGCTTCCGCGGGGTGCCGCAACTGCCAACCCGCCCGGGGCGGCACGGTACCGCCCACGTCGAGCGCGGCCGCCGCCGGGTCCCCAGGTGAGCGCCCCAATGTGGCCTTGGTTGCGTCAGACGCACCGAAGGCGGCCTTGGTTGCGTCTGACGCACCGAAGGCCACCTTGGGGCGCTTGGGTCAGACGCGGGCGGGGAGCCAGAGCTCGTCGATCGTGCGCTCCGCCGTCGCCAGGCTCGCGTCGGCCAGCGGGATGAGCTCCGCCATCGCCGGGTTGACGTGGGCCAGCGTCAGCTCCGCGGTGATGAAGCGCGGCTCGAGGCCGGTCAGCGAGACGCCGTGCGGGAGCCACTGCTCAGCGTGGTCCCAGCCTTCGCGCGGCGTGCCTTCGCCGTACCCGCCGCCCCGGGACGCCAGCACGATGAACTCGCGGCCGCCCAGCAGACCCGTCTGGGTCTCGTGGTCGACCGACAGGCCCGGGGCGATCAGGTGGTCGACCCAGGTCTTGACGCTGCTCGGCGCGCCGAAGTTGTACAGCGGCAGGCCCAGCAGGACCGTGTCGGCCGCCTTGATCTCGCCGACCAGCTCGGCGGTCCGCGCCCACGCGGCCGCCTGCTCGGGCGTGTGCTGCTCCGGCGGCACCATGCCGGCCAGGCCGCTCGCGGAGTCGATGTGGGGCAGCGGGTGCGCGCCCAGGTCGCGGTAGGTGACCGTGCCGTCCGGGTGCGCGGCGCGCCACGCCGCCGCGGCCCGCGCGCTGAGCCGGCGGCTCACCGAACGCTCGCCCTGGATGCTCGAGTCGATGTGGAGGAGGTGCGCCATGTCGTTAGCCGTCCGTAGATCGTTGGTGTAAGACAAACCATTAATAGCACACCGACTGTTGAGTCGCCCATATACTGGGCAGATGACGTCGCTGCCGGTCGTGAACCAGCCGCCCCACCGCTGTGGGGCGCTGCTCGGCCAGCTGACGCGGCGGCTGCAGACCCGCAGCGATTCCGTGCTCAAGCCCCTCGGCCTGCGGCCGCGCCACCTGATCGCCCTGACCGTCCTGCGCGACCTGGGCGGCAGCTCGCAGCAGGACCTGGCGAAGACCCTGGAAATGGACAGCACGAACGTCGTCGGGCTGCTCAACGACCTCGAAGCCGAGAACCTGATCGAACGGCGCCGCTCCCCCGTCGACCGGCGCCGGCACGTCGTCGAGCTCACCGACGTCGGCGCGAAGCTGCTCGCCCGTGCCGAGTTCGCGCTCGCCGCGGTCGAGGACGAGGTGTTCCACGCGCTGAGCGCCGACCAGCGCGAACAGCTCTACGAACTGCTCCACCAGGCGACGAACAAGTCCGAGACGCAGGCCTGCACCGAGGGCATCGCGGAGTGCTGAGGCTCAGCCGCCGGCGATGTCCTTCGCCAGCTGCTTGGCCTCCGGCAGGGTGAACTTGCCGCTGATCTGGGTCTCCCCGCCGGTGATCGCGGACTGGACGACCGGCGCGGTCAGGACGCGGCTCTTGAGCACCATCGCGACCTGCTTGCCGATGTTCCGGGCCGTCCAGTCGGCCCACGTCCGCGCGCCCTTGGCGGTGAAGCTGAGGTTGATGACCGAGCTGCCCGTCCGCGGGTCGAGCGCGGCGTCCACCCGGCTCACGTCGGCGCCGCTGAGGAAGCCGGGGCCGAGGACGTACTTCGTGCCCTGCGCGCGGTCGCAGCTGACCAGCGGCAACACCGGGTCGTCACGGCCGTCCAGCGGATCCGGCTTGCCCTGGGCGCAGTCGAACCCCTGCACGGCGGCCTGCTGGGCGGCGGGATCGGTGCTCTGCCGCTCGGCCGCGGGACCGGCCGCCGGCCCCGCTGGCGCCTCGACCAGGACCGGCCGGAACCGCAGCACCGTCCCGTCCTTGACGACGAAGCCGGTGGGCGCGGCGTGCCCGGCGACCTCGGCCGAGCACCCGGTGGCGAGCACGGCGACGGC
>NZ_JAAGNB010001388.1:0-2038 GCF_010550475.1 Amycolatopsis sp. SID8362 | reverse complement strand
CCGTCTGCCCGGCGGGCACCGCGTTCTCCTACTCGAACCTCGGGTACGCGCTGGTCGGGGCCGTGATCGAAGCGGTGACCGGGATGACCTGGCGGGAGGCCGTCGAGGCGATCGTCCTGCGGCCGTCGAAGATCGAGCCGGTCTACGCCGAGCACGGCGTCTCCGGGCACGGGCGGGCCACCGGGCCGGCCGGGGCGCGGCCGGTCGCGCAGGTGCTGCCGCCGATGCTCGAACCCGCCGGCGCGCTCGCGTTCAGCGCGCGGGACCTGGTCGAGCTGGGCCGGATCCACCTCGGCAAGCCGGGGCTGCTCGACGTCGTCACGGCCGCCGACATGCACCGGGCCGTCCCGGAAGCCGAGCCGTTCGGGCTCGCGGACGGCTGGGGCCTCGGCATCGCCCACTTCGGTACCGGCGACGACACCTGGCTCGGCCACGACGGCACCGCCGACGGCACGTCCTGCCACCTGCGCGTCGACCAGGCCGGCGCCTGCGTGGTCGCCTTCACCGCGAACGGCGCCGCCGGCACCGACATGTGGCACGACGTCGCCGCCGACCTGCGTGAGCTGGGCCTCGACCTGCCCGAACAGCGGTTCGGCGGGCCCGGCGCCCGGCCCGTGCCGGTCCCGGAAGGCCACTTCGGCACCTACCGCAACGGCGCCATCGACTACACCGTCCGCCGCGACGGCGCGGGTGCCGCGCTCGTCGTCGACGGCGAGGTCTACCCCGAACTGGTCCTGCACGACGACGGCAGCTTCACCGTCCGCGACCCCGCGACCGGCCGGGCCACGCCGTGCGGCCGCTTCCGCAGCACCGCGGTCGAAATCGGCGGCCGCCTCGCGCGGCGCTGCTGACCTTCGAACCCCTCCCCGTGCCCGCCGTGCCGGCGGGCTCCTCAGCCTGCGCCCGGAAGGTGCGACCGACGATGACCGTGCAAGACTCCCCGGCGAGAACCGGGGCCCTGACCGAGCTGTTCGCCGCCCGGGTCCGCGAAACCCCGGACGCTGTCGCGGTCGATGGCGAAGACCGGCTCACGTACGCCGAGCTGGCCGACCGTGCCGAGCGGCTCGCCGCGCACCTGCTCCGGCTGGGACTGTCCCCGGAGGACCGGGTCGGGCTGCTGCTGCGGCGCTCGGCCGAGCTGGTCGTCGCCGAGCTGGCGGTCGTGCTGGCCGGCGGTGCGTACGTACCGCTCGACCTGCGGGCTCCGGACGACCGGCTCCGGCTGGTGCTCGCCACCGCCGGGGTTTCGGTGCTGGTGACCGATGAACCCGGGCGTGCCCAGAAAGTCTACAGTGGACTGGTCGTCGAAGCCGGTCAGCCGCTGCCGGAACGGGACCGCGAACTGCCCGAAGTGGACGGTGACCGGCTCGCCTACCTCATGCACACGTCGGGCTCGACCGGCGCGCCGAAGGGGGTCGCGGTCCGGCACCGCGACGTGGCGGCGCTGGCCGCGGACAGCCGGTTCGCCAGGGACGCGCATCGCCGGGTGCTGCTGCACTCGCCCGCCGCGTTCGACGCGACGACCTACGAACTGTGGGTGCCGCTGCTCTCCGGCGGCACGGTCGTGGTCGCCCCGCCCGGCGACCTGGACGTCGAAACCCTGCGCGGTCTTCTCGACCGGCACGCCGTCACGGCGCTCTGGCTGACGGCCGGCCTGTTCCGGATCGTGGCGCAGGAAGCCCTCGACTGCTTCCGTGGCGTGCGGGAGGTCTGGACCGGCGGCGACGTCGTCCCGGCCGGCGCCGTCCGGCGGGTGCTGCGTGCCTGCCCGGGCCTCACCGTGGTCGACGGCTACGGGCCGACGGAAACCACCACCTTCGCGACCAGCCACCGGATGCCGTCGGCGGACCGGGTGCCCGACGCGGTCCCGATCGGACGGCCGCTCGACGACGTCGGCGTGCGCGTACTGGACGGCGCGCTGAACCCGGTCGCGCCCGGCGAACCCGGTGAGCTGCACCTGGCCGGGGCCGGGCTGGCCCGCGGGTACTGGGCCCGGCCCGGCGCGACCGCGGACCGGTTCGTGGCCGACCCGGCCGGG
>NZ_JAAGNB010001342.1:0-836 GCF_010550475.1 Amycolatopsis sp. SID8362 | reverse complement strand
GACCCGGCGGGCGCACCGCCGCGGCCGCCACGAGCATCGCCACCACCGCGCCGGCGCACGTCGCGGCCAGCGCTATCGCGTTTCCCCGGTGCATACGGGTTGTTGTCCGGACCCGCCGCCCGTGTTCGCCCGATGTGGCCTGCGTCTCATCCGGACGTGCGAACGGGGACGCGGACGGCGGCCGACGACAACCAGTAGCGTGACCAGAATCGTGGAACGGCTCGACCGGCCCGACCTCGCCGCGCGAGATCCGAAAGAGGTCTTCTCGCGGCTCTTCGACGAGTACGCCCCACCCCTGCGCGGATACCTCGCGGGCCGGGTCGGCGTGCACGCCGCCGACGACCTCGTGGCCGAGACGTTCGTCGTCGCGCTGCGCAGACGGGCCAGCTACGACCCGGCGCAGGCGCCGATCCGCGGCTGGCTCTACGGGATCGCGACCAACCTGCTGCGCAACCACGTCCGGCAGGAGGTCCGCGGGTTCCAGCTGACCGCGAAGGCCGCGACCGGCGAGCGCCCGGCCGAGAACCACGACACCGCGGTGGCCGGCCGGGTCGACGCGGCGGCGCGTCTGCGCGTGCTGGCCGGCGCGCTGGCGGCGCTGTCCGAAGAGGACCGCGACGTCTTGCTGCTCACGTCCTGGGCCGGTCTCGAACCGGCCGAAGTCGCCGAGGCGCTCGGCGTGCCCGCGAGCACGGTGCGCTCGCGCCTGCACCGCGTCCGTCACCGGCTCCAAGCCCGGCTCGTCCCCACCGAGGAGAACCCGTCATGACCGAGCTCGACGAAACCCTCGAGCTGCTCCACCGCGACGCCCGCACCGCGCCGGCCGACCTCGCCGC
>NZ_JAAGNB010001289.1:0-1508 GCF_010550475.1 Amycolatopsis sp. SID8362 | reverse complement strand
GGCGACGTCCCTGTGCTGGGCGCGGCGGGCGTGGGAGCTGCGAGGCCGTGGCCTGCTGCCCGGCGACGGCCTCGTCCGGTGGCCCGACCACCTGACCACCCACTGGCTGGTCGCGGACGAGCTGCTGACCGGTGCCCTCGCCGCCCGCAGCCTGGCGCCGTTGTCCGGGCTGGCCGCGAACCAGCGCGCGAAGCTCGCCGAAACCCTCGACGCGGTGCTCGACGCCCGCGGCGGCGCGCCCGAAGTCGCGGGGCGGCTGGGTATTCACCCGCAGACCGCGCGAAACCGCCTGCGTCGGTTACGCAGTTTGTTCGGGGCGCGGTTGGAGGATCCGGAGGAACGGCTCAACCTGCGGATCGCGTTG
The DNA here is from genome assembly GCF_010550475.1 of Amycolatopsis sp. SID8362. Lineage (NCBI taxonomy): Bacteria > Bacillati > Actinomycetota > Actinomycetes > Pseudonocardiales > Pseudonocardiaceae > Amycolatopsis > Amycolatopsis sp. SID8362. The sequence continues at coordinate 1,144 of NZ_JAAGNB010001289.1, read as the reverse complement.
CGGGCTGAGCGGGTCCTGGCTGCCGAGGCCGAGTCCGTCGCGCGAACCGCTTGACCGCGGGTCGGGATCAGGCGGGTGGGCGCCACAGGCGGACGGGGCCGTCCTTGCCGAAGGTGGCGATGGTCCGCCCGTCCGGGCTGAACCTCGCCCAGCCAACGTCGGTGAGGGTGGCGATCGCGTGGCCGTCCGCCAGGTCGGTGAACGTGAGGGTGGCGTCGGACAGCGTGATCAGGCGGGTGCCGTCCGCGTTCAGCTGGGCTTGGTTGTCCGCGGCCGGTGCGATCGTGATCGGGGCGCGGACCTGGTTGTGGGTGACCGGGTCCCAGAGCCGGATGTAACAGGTCTCCGCCGTTGCGTCGACTGTGATCAGATACCGGCCGCCCGGGGCGAACGAGACCCAGCGGTACGCGTCGTCCTTCTGCAGCGTGATCGCGGGTCCGCGCTGCTGCCGGGTGGTGGCGTCCCACAGGGTCAGCGGCTCGGGCGCGCTGTCGGCGGCCCAGTCGCGGATGGCCAGGGTGCGGCCATCCTGGCTGAAGGCGACCTGCGTGACATTGGCCGTGGTGTCGACGAACCAGGTTTGCCGCCGGCCGGGGACGTCCCAGAAGGAGACGCCCGATTCGTGGTCGGCGTCGTCGGCGGCGACGGCGAGGGTGCGGCCGTCGGGGCTGAGCGTCGGGTGCAGGAGCCGGGCGTCGACCTTCCCGGCGTCGAGGGGCGCGGCCGCCGGGCTGCCGGTCGCCACGTCCCACTGCTGCACGACCGCGTGGTCGCTGTCGAGCTTCGCCGTGACGAGGGTGCGGCTGTCGGCGGTGAACGTGAAGTCCTGCGCGCCGGTTTCGCCGAATGGGCCGAGGATCTGGCCGAGCTGACGGCCGGTGGCCACCTCCCGCAGCTGCACCGTCCCGTCGGTGTTCTCGACGGCGAGCACCCGGCCGTCCGGGCTGAACTGCGCCCAGCGCGCCTGCTCGGTCCCCGCGATGGTGCCGGCCGGGACGAGGTGGGGTGCGGCCGGCGGCGGTGCCGGGGGTTGCGGTTGCGGCCAGAGCTTCCAGGCCGTGACGCCGCTGGCGGCGAGCACGACGACGGCGATCGCCACGGCGAGCACGCGCCGCCGGGGCCGGGCGAGGACAGCCGTCGCCTG
>NZ_JAAGNB010001236.1:0-4580 GCF_010550475.1 Amycolatopsis sp. SID8362 | reverse complement strand
GTCCCGCGCGACGCCGGGCGAAGCGCTGCTGCGACCAGCCGCCCGCGGCGGACCGGCCGTGCACGAGGTGCCGGTCGGTGCGCGAGACCTCGACCCGGCCGTCGCGGGCGATCCCGACGCTGTGCCCGCCGAGCCGCACGAGCAGGAGCGCGATCCGCCGCGGCACCAGCACGTGCGCGACGAGTGCGTCGAGGGAGGGTTCTTCGAGCGGTCCGAAAGGGACGGTCGCGGTCGCGGTGGTGCCGTCGGCCGCGGTCACGCCGATCTCGTGCGGTGTTCCCGCAGTGGTGACGATCCCGCCGTGCGAAGCGGAAAACCGCTCGAACCAGCCGCGCAGCCGTTCCGGCGGGACCTCGACGGCGCGCCCGCCGCCCGCGACCTGCCGTGCCTTCGCCATGGGGAAAACGGTACGGGGCCGCCGCGAGCTTCGCGACGGCCCCGCACCGGGTGCTGCTTACAGCGGGTGCACCGGGCCGTTGTTGGTCACGCCCCGGACGTTCGACGGCGCGCCGGCCGCCGGGGGCTGGACGAACCCGTTGATGTGCAGCGCGACCGAGCGGATCGAACCCGCGTCGCCGCCGGCGGCGTCGACCACGGAGAACGTCCACGTGCCGTCCGCGGCCGCGGAGGTCAGGCCGCCGGTCAGGGACTGCGTCGGCCGCCAGGTGCCGGTGAACGGCGCGTTCGCCGAGGTCACCGTGCTGAACGCCGCCGCCGCGGTGTCGGCGAAGACGACCTTGCACAGGTTCTTGCCCGAGCTGCCGTTGCGCTGGAACACCGTCGCCTTGGCGCCCGACGGCGCGGTCAGCGTGCCGATCAGGTCACCGACGTACGAGTGGTTCAGACCCACCGTCGTCGACGTCGGGTCGGTGCCGCACGTGGTGCCGTCGACGGAGAACGTCACCTTGGACGCGCGGCCGACCCCGGTGACCGGGATGGTCACCGACGCGCCGACCGGGCTGTTGTCCGGGATCGCCACCGGCGCGCCGGTGTAGGCGAAGTCCTGCGCGACCGGCGACGGGGTGCCGACCGGCAGCGAGAACGTCTGCGTCGTCGGCGAGTGCGCCCCCGCGAAGCTGACGCGGGCGTTCAGCACCACCGGCACGCCGAGCTGCTGGCTCGCCGGGACGGTGATGGTGAAGTCGTTGACGCCGGTCTGCCCCGGGCTGATGGTGCCGTAGGACTTGGCCCGCGGCGCGACCGTGACTCCCGGGGTCGGGCTGGTGAGCACGACGCTGGTGGACACGGCGGTGCCGTCGCCTTCGTTGGTCACCGGCAGGGTGACCTTGGCGGTGTCGCCCGGGTCGAGCGCCGAGCCGCCGTCGGCCGGGGTGACCGTCGGCTGCTTGGCCACGGCGAGCGGCTGCGGGCTGGCGCCGGTGTAGGCCAGCACCTTGTCCGCGAGGATGACGCCGGCGCCGGTGAAGTTGTCGCGGCCTGGGCTTTCGATGTCGACCGCGGTGTTGATCAGCGCCTCGCGCACCTCGGCGGGCGGCAGCCCGGGGTTGCCGGACAGCACGAGCGAGGCGATGGCGGCGGCGTGCGGCGCGGCCGCCGAGGTGCCGTAGAACGGGTTGAAGCCGGTCACGCTGGTGGTGACGCCGTCGGCCGCGGTGATCTCCGGCTTGTTCCGGACCTCGCCGCCGGTCGAGGAGACGTTGCCCGGGGTGATGGGCGTGCCGTCGGCCTCGTAGAACACCCGCCGCGGGCCGTCGGAGCTGAACCGCTCGGCCTTGGTGGCGCCGCTGAACGAACCCGGGTACGGGCCCGCCGGGTTGGCCGGGTCGCCCGGTTCGAGGGCCCGGCCGAACGCCTTGGCCGCCGGGGCGGCCGCGACGCTGAAGGCGTCCCGCGCGGCCGAGTGGCCGACCGTCACGCCCGGGGTGGTGAAGGCTTTGAGCCCGTCGGCCGAGTCGGAGAACCGGCCGCGCAGCGCGGACAGCGACAGGTACCGGTTCTGGCCGGAGAACTTGACGATGGCCAGCCGCAGCCCGGTGCCGCCGAACGTCGGCGTCGTGACGCGCTCGTACGGGTCCTGGGTGCCGGTCTGGACGTCCTGGCTGAAGCTGACGACCGCGCCCGCGGAGTTGAGCAGGTAGAGGTCGTAGTCGTTCGCCGAGGCGCCCAGCGGGTCGGACCAGTGCAGCGTCACCGGGACGCCGGCCGAGGAGGCGTTCGAGATGGGCTCGTAGATCTGGTTGCCCGCCGCGCCGGCGAAGTTGTGCGCGGTGCCGGCGAACTTGCCGACCGACTTGCCCGAGTCGACGAAGTCGCCTTCCCAGTGCCCGGCGGTGCCGCTGGCGACGTTGCCTTCGTTGCCGGCCGAGGAGAAGTACAGCGCGCCGTCGGCGGTCACGTCGTTCACGGCCTGGGCGATGATCCAGTCCTGGAACGGCGATTCCTTGAAGTAGATGACGTCGTCGACGATGACGTCGCAGTGCGACTCGAAGCGCAGCTTGCGGATGTTGTCGGCGAAGCTCGCGTCGGAGTTGAAGGCGGAGGCGAAGCCCAGCTTCGCGTTGGGCGCGAGGTCGTGGATGATCTCGAGCATCGCGGTGCCCTCGTCGCCGTCGCCCTCCTGGCCGGCGATGACGTCGACGTCCGGCGGCAGCTCGCCCTTGGCCACCGAAGCGGCCAGCGAGTCGACGCCGTCGGACAGCGCGCACGCCTTGACGCCGACGCCGGTGACGCCGAACTGCTGGCGGGCGAGGTCGGCGTTGTGCGCGCGGTCGCCCTCGCTGGTGAGGGTCGCGGCCGCGGCGGCGCTGCGCTGCGCCTTGGCGCTCACGGCTTTCTGCAGTTCGCCGGCGATGCGATCGGCCTTCTGCTGCTTGGTTTCGGTCTTGCCCGGGGTGGTCGCGGGCGTGGCCAGCTCGCGGGCGGTCATCGCCCCGTCGGCCTGCTCGACGCGCTTGACGTCGTCGCGGGCGGCGATCTCGCTGACCTTCGCGACGGGGACTTCGGCCCGGACGCTGGCGTAGCGGTCGGACACCGCGCGGATGCCCGCGCCGGCCTTGGTGAGCCCGGCGATCAGCTCCGGCGTGACCTTGCTCGCGCGGATGTCGACCAGGGTGGTCCCCGCGTCGGAGACGCCGGACTGGAGCGCGTTCAGCTGCTTGGCGACGCCCTTTTCGGCGGCGAGCAGCTTGCTGTCCACTTTGGACTCGGTGGCGGTGCGGCCCGCCTTGACCGCCTGCAGGGCGGCGATCTGCTGCTGCGCGGTCTCGGTGAAGGCGTCCGGGGCGGACGCGGTGGCGGCCCCCGCGACGGGCGGGGAAACCAGGCCGAGCGCGGCGAGCAGTGCCGCGGCCCCGGCGGTCAGCAAGGTGGATCTCGATCTCGTGGAACGGGTACGACGCACGTGCGCCCTCCGAATCTCCAGGCGCGTGCCCCGACTCACGCTGACCGATCGCCGGTGATCACCGGCTGGATCAAGCTAAGTACGGTGGGTACGGCGTAAATACCCGCCGTTCGAGTGACAAAGGACAGGTAATTTCCGGAATCGGACGGATGTCGTAGGCCGTTCAGCGCAGCGGTGAACTTCCCACCGGACAGCTACAGGACAAACGAATCCGACCACGGCTGCGCGGCCCGGCCGGACAGCGCGTCCAAAAGGGTCACTGCCTGCTTGTCGGTCAGCGAAGCCACGAAGTCGACCACCGCGCGCCCGCGAGCCAGCCCGCGTACCGCGTCCGGGCCGGACACCCGCTCGCCGGTCGCGCCGACGAGCAGCTCCGGCGCCGTGCGCGCGAGCCCGGTGTACTCCGCGTGCGCCAGCTCGACCAGGTCGTGCAGCCGGCGCGGGAGCCGCGACACCTCGTCGCGGTCGAGGAGCCACGCGTCGAGCGCGTCGACCAGGCTCGTCACCAGCCCGGCCTGGCCGCGCTGGTGCAGCGCCAGGTCCGGGCGCAGCAGCACGAACCGGCGGTGCACGAACTTCAGCACCTGGACCTCGTGCCACTGGGCGGGCCGCAGCGAGACGTGCCCGGTCCGGGTGGACGGGGCGGCGAGCACGAACACGCCGTCGACCAGCCGGGCGGTCCAGTTCGCCGAGAACGCCGCCGTAGCCTGCTCGGCTTCGATCGAGCCGTCGAACTCCCCGGCGAGGAGCCCGTCGACCAGCTCCGCGCGCACCCGCGCGACGGCGGCGCCGAACGCGTCGTCGTCGCCGATCCACGCGTCCTTGGCGTGCATGCGGCGGCGCAGGCGTTCCAGGGAACGGCCCGGGCGGCGCAGGTCCGCGTTCAGCGCGTCGTCGTCCAGCCCGGCCAGCTCGACGGCGTGCTCGAGCCACTCCCCCAGCTCGGCGGCGACCGGCGCGTGCTGCAGCACCCCGATGCGGTGGAAGTCCTGGAGGTCGTGGATGGCGTAGGCGATGTCGTCGGCGGTGTCCATCACGGACGCCTCGACGGTCTGCTGCCAGCTTTCGACGCGGCCCGCGAACGCCGCGCGCGCCTGCTCGAAGTCGTCGAGTTCGGTGGCGTAGGCGGAGAACTTGGCGGCGCCGGTGCCCGGCAGGTCGCCGGGCTCGCCCGCCCCGCGCGGCGGCACGCCCATCGCGGACGGGTGCGGCGCGGGGT
>NZ_JAAGNB010001181.1:0-2163 GCF_010550475.1 Amycolatopsis sp. SID8362 | reverse complement strand
CCTCGACCACTTCCGCCGGCTCAACGACCGCTACGGCCCCCGGGTCGGCGACGCGGTCCTGCGCGCGGTCGCCGACACCCTGCGCGACGAGGTCCGCGCCGCCGACCTCGTCGGCCGCTCCGGTGGCGAGGAGTTCGCCGTCCTGCTGGCCGGCACCGGCCGCTTCGACGCGATGGCCATCGCCGAACGCATCCGCCTGCGCATCGCCTCGACCCTGGTGGCGCTGAAGGACTCGGGCGACGGCCCCCAGTTCGTCGGCGTGACGGCGTCGCTCGGCGTCGCGGCCTGCCCGGCCGACGGCGAACTGGCGGACGCGCTCCTGGCGGCGGAAGCGGCGTTGCTGCGCGCGAAGGCAGCGGGCCGGAACCGGACGCTGTCCGCCGAGCCCGAGCCGGAGCCGTGAGCCGGCTCAGCCGACGGTGATCGCGGTCAGCTTCTCCCGCAGGTACTCCGCCGCGATCACCTCGGGGTAGGTCCGCTTGCCCAGCGGCGGCCCCAGCGACGTGATCCGGGCGTCGTGGTCGGTCTCGTAGAAGAAGATCAGCGAGACCAGGTCCTCGTCCGGGGCCGTCGCCGCGGGCGGGAGCACGCGGTGGCGGGTCGAGCGCCAGCGGTCGCCGGTCCAGCGGGCCATCAGGTCGCCGATGTTCACCGTGAACGCGTCCGGGTGGAACGGCGCGTCCTCCCATTCGCCGTCGGCCGTGCAGACCTGCAGCCCGCCGATGCCGGCCTGGCGGTCGAGGACCGTGACCGTGCCGAAGTCGGTGTGCGGGCCGATCCGGAACTGGTCCGGCGCCGGCGCGCCGACGTGCGTCATCGGCGGGTACCAGTTGATGTTGAACGTGTACGTCGGGTGCGCCGTGTGCCGCGTGAAGTGGCTTTCGGCCAGGCCGAGCGCCGCGGCGAAGATCTCCAGCAGGTGGTCCGACAGCGCGCGCATCCGGCGCATGTACTCGGTCGCCGTTTCGGCGAAGCCCGCCACCTCGCCCGGCCAGACGTTGGGCTGGAACCAGAACCCGTCGACGTCGGCGACGCCCACGCCTTCGTCCGCGCCGGCGGAGTAGGACTCCTTGAGATCCGGCGGGGTCTCGGTGCCCTCGGCGTAGCCGTTGGCCTCGACCCCGGGCGGCAGCCAGCCGCGGCCGCCGACCGTGACCGCGTACCGCTGCTTGACGTCCTCGGGCAGCGCGAAGAACTCCCGCGCCAGCTCCCGCGTCCGGCGGCGCAGGTCGTCGGGCACGCCGTGCCCGGTGACCAGCAGGAACCCGGACTCCCGCAGCGCGCGGTCGATCTGGCCGGCCACGTCGGCGCGGCCTTCGGACGTCCCGCCGAACCACGGCGAAAGGTCGACGAGCGGAACGGTTGACGGCATACCGGCTCCTCGCAGCAACACTGTCCTATTCGGACTTCTCGACCCCGATGTCCTCGAACCACAGGTCCGGGCGCGCGGCGATGAACTCGGTCATCAGCGCGGTGCAGGCGGGATCGTCGAGCAGGGTGATCCCCACGCCGAGCCCGGCGAGCCAGTCGTGCCCGCCGTGGAACGTCGTGGCCTCGCCGATGACGACGCGCCCGATCCCGAACTGACGGACGAGCCCGGAGCAGTACCAGCACGGTGAAAGCGTCGTGACCATGATCGTGTCGCGGTAGTGCGGGCGGCGGCCGGCGTTGCGGAACGCCGCTGTCTCGGCGTGCATCGACGGGTCGCCGTCCTGCACGCGCCGGTTGTGCCCGCGACCCAGCAGGGTGCCCGCGGTGTCGAACAGCGCGGCCCCGATCGGCACGCCGCCTTCGGCCTTGCCCAGCTCGGCTTCCTCGCGGGCGACGGCGAGCAGGGCGTGCGGGTCGATCGGCATGCGCCACTCTTTCCGGCGGAGGCGGTGCCTGGCAAGTGTTTGACCCCAGGGCTGCACCATCCGGCGGATCGAGGACCGGAACTGTCCTCGATGTCTGGCACACTGCGTGTCATGTACGGCACTTCGGAACGCCTGCTCCGGCTGCTCTCGCTGCTGCAGGCGCGGCGCGACTGGCCGGGCGCGGACCTCGCGTCGCGGCTCGAGGTCGACGTCCGCACGATCCGCCGCGACGTCGAGCGGCTGCGGTCCCTCGGCTACCCGGTGCACGCGACGCCCGGGGTGGCTGGCGGCTACCGGCTCGGCGCGG
>NZ_JAAGNB010001132.1:0-1685 GCF_010550475.1 Amycolatopsis sp. SID8362 | reverse complement strand
CTGTTCACCGGCAACGGCAGGCAGGCCATCGCGGCGGCGATCGCCGCGTTCGTCCCGGTGGGGGAGCGGCTCGCGGTCGAGTCCCTGACGTACCCGGTGGTCAAGGCCCTCGCGTCGCGGCTCGGGATCGAGCTGGTGCCGGTCGAAACCGACGAGGACGGGCTCGTGCCGGCCGCGCTCGCCGCGGCGGAACCGGTGCGCGCGCTGTACGTCCAGCCGACGCTGCACAACCCGCTCGGCACGACGATGCCCGAGCGCCGCCGGGCGGAGCTGGCCGACGTCGTCGCGCGGCTCGACCTGCCGGTGATCGAGGACGGCATCTACACGTTCCTGCGCGACGACGTCCGGCCGTTCGCCGCGCACGCGCCGGAGCGGACGGTCTTCGTGGACAGCCTGTCCAAGCGCGTGGCACCCGGCCTGACCGCGGGTTTCCTGGTACCGCCGCCGCAGTGGGCGGCGCGGCTGGCGTCGTCGGTGCGCTCGGGCGGCTGGGCAGCGTCGCGGTTCGCCGTCGAAGCGGCGACCCAGTGGATCGTCACCGGCACCCTCGCCGAAGTCGAGGAAGCCAAACGCCGGGACGCCGCCGCGCGGGCGCTGGTGGTCGAGGAGAAGCTGCCGGGCCTGCGCGGCGACGCGGCTTCGTACCACCGCTGGTGGGAGCTGCCGGAGCACTGGCGCGCGGACACGTTCGTGGCCGCCGCGGCCCGGCACGGGATCGCGCTGTCCCCGGCGGCGGCCTTCGCCGTGCTGCCCGGCCACGCGCCGAACGCCGTGCGGGTCGCGGTGTCGGCGCCGCCGGTGGAGACCCTGGCCGCCGCGCTGGACGTCCTCGCCGGGCTGGCGAGCGGGAGCCCGGACGACCTCGCGGTGGACTGACGGCCGCTGCCAGGTCCGTACCAGCGCGGTGTGCGGTCCGCACCAGTGCGCGGCGCCAGCCTTCGGAAGTCACCACGAGATCCGGAGGAGCACGGATGCACACCCCAGTCACGATCATCGGCGCCGGCCTCGGCGGCCTCACCCTCGCCCGCGTTCTCCACGTCCACGGGATCGAAGCCGTCGTCTACGAAGCCGAAGCCTCGCCGATGGCGCGGATGCAGGGCGGGATGCTCGACATCCACGACTACAACGGCCAGCTCGCCGTCGAGGCCGCGGGCCTCATGACCGAGTTCCGCGACCTGATTCTCGAAGGCCGCCAAGCGATGCGCGTCCTCGACGCGAACGGGAACCTCCTGTTCGAGAAGGCCGACGACGGCACCGGCGGCCGCCCCGAGGTGCAGCGAGGGGAACTGCGGCGGATGCTGCTGGACTCGCTGCCGCCCGGCACCGTCCACTGGGGACGGAAGGTCACCGGCGCCCGGACCCTCGCCGACGGGCGGCACGAAGTCGCGTTCGCCGACGGCACCACGGTCGTCGCGGACCTGCTGGTCGGCGCGGACGGCGCCTGGTCGCGGATCCGGCCGCTGCGCACGGCGGCGAAACCCGAGTACGTCGGCGAAGCGTTCGTCGAGATCTACCTCTTCGACGCCGACACCCGCCACCCCGCGTCCGCGAAAGCCGTCGGCGGCGGTTCGCTGATGGTGCCCGCGCCCGGCAAGGGGATCCACGCCCACCGGGAGAGCGGGGACACGCTGCACACCTACGTGTCGCTCACGCGGCCGCTGGAGTGGTTCGACGCCGTCGACTTC
>NZ_JAAGNB010001080.1:0-1678 GCF_010550475.1 Amycolatopsis sp. SID8362 | reverse complement strand
GCGCCGCCGGTGGCCAGCGCGCGGGCGCGGTGGGCGACGTCGGCGTCGAGGACGGCCCGGATTCGCGGCCAGTGCGGTGCCACCAGCCGGTCGTGCGCCGCGCGCAGCTCCGCGGCGATCTCCTTCAGCCCCGCCGCCGGGTGGGCGGCGAGGTCGGCGGCCGTCCCGGTGAGCTTCGCGCCGAAGACGCGGGCGAGGCTGGCCCGGACCTGCCGGGCGGTCGTGCGCCGCAGCGCGGCCAGGTCGTCCGTTATGGACGGACCCGATCCTTTCGGTGCGGGCACGAGGAATTCCGGCCAGCTGGGCCGGTCGTGGACGAGCAGTGGCCAGGTCCACGGGAGGTCGAGGGGTTCGCGGGCGAGTTCGTCGGTCGCCCAGCGCAGCCACGGCAGGGTCGCCGCCTGCCGGTCGTGGCCGCCGAGCTGCCGCAGGCACGCGATGGTTTCCGACAGCGGCGACACGGCGACGCGGGTCGCCGCCAGCTCGGTCACGTCGAGTTCGACGGTCAGTGCCACGGCCCGAGTATGTAGCACTGCGCTAAATCCTGTCCCGCCGCCGCGAAGCGCCGAAGGATTCCGGCATGACCCGGCTGCCTTACCGGCGCCTGTGGTGGGCGACCGGCGTCGACAACCTCGGCACCGGCGCGGTCACCGCGGCGATGCCCCTGCTGACCGTCTCGGTGACGCGCGATCCCCGGCTCGTGTCGCTCGTCGCGACCGCCGCGTCGCTGCCGTGGCTGCTGCTGGCCCTGCCCGCGGGCGCCTGGGCCGACCGGCACGACCGGGCCACCCTGATGTGGCGGGCGCAGGCGGTCCAAGCGGTGCTGGCCGGGGTGATCGCCGTGGTGGCCGCGTGCGGCGGGGCCGGCGTGCCGGTCCTGGTCGCCGTCGCGTTCGGGATCGGGGCCGCAGACGTCGTCTTCGGTACGGCGGCGCAGGCGATCCTGCCGGACCTGCTCCCGCCGCCCGAGCTGCCGCGGGCGAACGGCCGTCAGCAGGCCATCACCACGGTCGCCCGGCAGTTCGCCGGGCCACCGCTGGGCAGCGTGCTGTTCGGCGTCGCGGCCGCCCTCCCATTCGGGCTGGACGCCGTCTCGTTCGCGGTGTCCGCGGCGGTGGTGGCGACGCTGCCCCGGCGAATCCGCGGCGGTGCCCGGCGCTCCGGAATCCGCGAGGGGCTGGCCTGGCTGCACAGGCACCGGCTGCTGCGGACGCTCGCCGTCCTGCTGGGGGTCAACGCGTTCTGCGGCCAGCTCGCCACCGTGACGCTGGCGCTGCTCGCCACCGAGGTCGTGCATGTCGGCGCTCGCGGCTACGGCGTGCTGCTCGCCGGCGCGGCGGTCGGCAGCGTCCTCGGCGGCCTCGTCAACGCGCGTCTCGTGGCCCGGATCGGAACCCCGGCGGCGCTCGTGACGGCGCTGACCGTGAACGCCGGCGCGTTCGCCGGGGTCGGCCTGAGCCCGGGTGCCGTCCCGATGGGGGTCTTCCTGGCCGTGAGCGGCTTCGCCACGACGCTCTGGAACATCGTGGCGATCGGCCTCCGCCAGCGACTCGTGCCGCCCGCGCTGCTCGGCCGCGTCACCGGCGCGTACCGCCTGCTGGGCTGGGGACTGATCCCGGCGGGCACCCTGGCCGGAGGGCTGGTCGCGCACGGCCTCGGCCTGCGCGCGCCCTACCTG